>NZ_QXJA01000008.1:0-142140 GCF_022750605.1 Faecalibacterium sp. BCRC 81149
CCACTACACTTTGCAGACCACAGGGATGAAAGTGTCATAGTGGGTTATTACACTTCCGCAGAAGTGCCTTCTCCTCGCCGCAGACAGCCGGGTGTGCCTTTTGTGAGAGCTTTCTGTGCGGCGAATCCACATCGCCCACAGGCGATGTGAGCAGGGATTCTAAGGGGCGCAGCACCCTTGGCACACAACTTTGCTACAAAGTCTAGTGTGTTACACCTTTCCAGAGGTGTACACGTTCCTGAAATGCAAAAAGTCCCATATCCAATACCTTGACGGTGCGGACATGGGACTTGATGCTTCCTCGGCCTAGCCGGGTACTCGTAACCAATCCTGACAGGCAGTTGCCGTGTCATTTCTCGAAAACTGTTTTACGAATACCCAGCACCCGGACGCACCCTGAAAAATCCACGTACGATAACGATATGTACAACAGGGCGTTCCCCGTCGGGAACGCTCTGTTTCTCTTATATAGAAAACCACAAGCTATGCTTGTGGAAGAATAGAGCCGTAGCGTTGAAACGGTAGAAAAAGAACCTCCTTTTGCTATAATTAGAAGCGGGTAACGCCAACCGCATACTAAAGCAAAAGGAGGTTCATCCATATGGACGAGAAAAGTTTATCACATACGAGCTGGAATTGCAAATATCACATAGTGCTAGTACCGAAATATCGCAGGAAAGTGATATACGGAAAGCTAAGAAAAGATATTGGAAAAATACTAAGGACACTATGCGATTACAAGCATGTAGAGATAATAGAAGCACACGCGATGCTAGACCATATCCATGTGCTTGTGTCGATACCGCCCAAACTTGCCGTAGCAGATTTCATGGGGTATCTCAAAGGGAAGAGTACGTTCATGATATTCGAGCGACATGCAAACCTAAAATACAAATACGGAAGGAGAGTGTTCTGGACGAAAAGATATTACGTAAATACAGTAGGTGGAAATGAAGCCAAGATCCGCAAATACATTCAGGAACAAGAGTTCAACGATCAGATGTGCGACCAGTTGAGCTTCAAGGAATACGAAGATCCATTCAAGAATGTAGCTGACTTCGATGACGACGATTCGCCAGAAGTGCCTGCAGATAGTATGAGAAAGTAAAAGCGACGTCAGTGTGCGGTTGACGTCGCTCATTGTGCGCCTTTAGGCGCGGCTGGTATTATGGCCCCTATGGGGCCGTTCTGCAAACCCTGTGTTTTCACGCGGGGTTATGATTGCTGCGCTGCGCTGCGCAAACGCGAACTTTTGAGAATACGCCACTTTCGGCAGGGTGCAAGAAAAAACAAGGGAAACTTTGGCAAAAAGAGAGAGGGCTGGACGGTGCCAGCCCTCTTGACAAGGAAAAACACAAGGCTCTTTATGATAATAAAGCTATAAGAACAGAATAAAGGCAATTATTTGAAATTTTTGAAAAAACAGAAATCATTTTGATGATGTGGAACGTTTTAATAGACAGGAAGGGGGTGAACCGTATCCAGACAGAATTATTGCTGCGGAAAGCGCAGAGCGGAGATACAGGTGCGTTGGACACTCTGATTGCAGCGTACTATCCACAAATTCTGAACTATTGCCGTTGGCATACAGCGGACGAGCAGCAGGCGCAGGATGCAGCACAGGAAACCTTTTTGAAAGCGGTGCGCTGGCTGGATTCCTGTGGTGGATTTCAGGGGTCATTCCGTCCCTTTCTGTACAAAATCGCAAAAAACATTTGCATCGATCTGAACCGTACCATGGAGCGGACGGAGGTATCGCTGGAGAGCTTGCCGGGCGAACCCGCCTATCAGGAAAGCGGCTTTGCAGCGGCAGAGGAGAAAGCAAACCTGCGAGCGCTGACGGCCCAGCTGGAGCCGGAACAGCGGGAACTGGTATTGCTGCGGTTCGCACAACAGCTTAAATTGCGGGAGATCGCGCAGATCACAGGTCTGCCCCTGCGCACGGTGCAGTCCCGCCTGCGTGCCGCATTGAAAACCTTGAAAATGCAATTGGAAAAGGAGGACTGGAGATGAATCGAGCCTTTGAAAAAGAACTGTCCAGAGCACTTGCGGCAGAGCCGGACACAGCTGTCCCGGAAACGCTGCTGCGCCGCTGCCGGGCGGAACATGTCGTAAAACAACGGAGTGGTTGGCGTGATTTGCTGCACTGCCAGTTCAAATTGCTGGGCTGGAAGGTCTGGGCGCTGGAAGCAATGGCGGCACTGGCGTTGTACAGTGTGGGTCGGGAACTTGCCCTGTGGGAGAAGGCATGGACATTACGCAATGCACTGTTTGGTCTGAGCACACTCGCCATGCTGACAGCCCTGCTCGGTCTGCCGTTTTTATACCGGGCAAGTCAATATAAGATGCTTGAACTGGAACAAGCCACCTATGCAGGAATCGGTCGTCCGCTGGTGATGCGGTTTTTGCTGCTGCTGGCGGGGGAAACGATCCTGCTGGAAGTGCTGGTACTCAATGTGCGGGCAGCCGTGCCATGGAGCATCGGGCAACTGCTGGCGGTGCTGACCGTGCCATTTCTGACTGCAAACAATGAGCTGCTTCTTCTGCTGCGCTGGGTGCGCCCGGAATGGATGATGACCGGGGCTGTACCGCTGTTTGCAGGGCAGCTGTGTTTGCTGCGGTTCGTGCAATTATCGGAACTGCCGAAAGGTCTGCCACTGGCGGCGGGCGTGCTGGTGCTCTGTATGGTGTTGCAGTGCATCCGGCTTGCCGCCCGGTCAGAATATATTGCAGAAGCTTGAAAGGAACAAATCATGGAACTGAAAATCCAGAATATTACAAAGCGATACCGGGATAAAACGGCGGTGGATGATGTGTCCATCGCTCTCACGCCGGGTGTGTGGGGACTGCTGGGGGCGAATGGTGCAGGCAAAACAACCTTAATGCGGATGCTGGCGGGCATTCTGCGGCCCAGCAGTGGCCGGATTTTGTGCGATGGGGTGGAGATTGGGACGCTTGGTGCGGCCTACCGGGAAAAGCTGGGATATCTGCCGCAGGAATTCGGGTTTTACCCGGAATTCACGGTGCAGGACTATCTGGAATATATGGCGGCGCTCAAGGGTCTGCCGCGCACAGAGGCTGCCCGGCAGATCGACGCACTGCTGGAGCGGGTAAGCCTCACTGAGATGCGCCGCAAAAAGATCGTGAAGCTTTCCGGCGGTATGAAGCGCCGGGTAGGCATCGCACAGGCACTGCTCAACGACCCGGAAATTCTGATTTTAGATGAACCTACGGCAGGGCTGGACCCCGGAGAACGGGTGCGCTTCCGCAATCTGCTGTCGGAGTTTGCGCAGGAACGGATCGTTCTTATTTCAACGCATATCGTTTCGGATGTGGAATACATTGCAGCCGAAAATGCCGTGATGAAGGCTGGCAAAATCATTGCACAGGACACCACCGAAGGGCTGGTAAAGCAGATCGAAGCCAAGGTCTGGCAGGGGAATATCCCGATGGAACAGCTTGCCCGGTGGGAATACCGGCTGCGGGTAGTGAACCTGCGCAACGAGCCGGACGGAACGGTAACATTGCGGTATCTGGCGGATGCACCGCAGCTGCCGGACAGCGTCCCGGCACAGCCCCGGCTGGAAGATCTGTATCTGTGGCTGTTCCCGGAGGAAATGGAGGAAGCAAAATGAACCTGTATCGTTTGGAATTGAAACGTGTGTGCAAAACTCGTATGACAGCTATTCTGCTGGCCATTGCACTGGTGCTGGCCGTGGTCATGGCATATCTGCCGGTGACCTTTATCGGCTGGACGGAACTGGATGCCAGTGGAAACGAAGTGCGTTACACGGGTCTGAAAGCAATCCGGAAACAGCAGGAGCAGCAGGTATCCGGTACCATCACGCCGGATGTCATGCAGGAAGCACTGGAAGCCTATCAGCGGGTGTACCGGCAGTACGATGCAAGCTCCATCAACGATATCCCGGTCGAGGTATTTTATAAAGAACTTGCCCGGTATCAGCCTCTTGTGAACAACGCAAAGGAAGCCTTTGCCGACTCGAAAACCGGCATGGCACCGGGCGTGATGGGGCTGACCGCAGAGGATATGCAGAACTTTTACAGCCAGCTCCCCAAACGGCTGGAATCGGTGATCTGGCTGGAACAAAGCGAAAAGCCCGGCTATGAGCAGGCGCAGGCCATTGCACAGAAAAAGTTCGATGCTGTACAAAAACCGTTCACCTATTCATTTGGGGTCAGTTCAGACGCAATGGATTACCAGACCCTGTTGAGCTTGCTGCTCACCCTGCTGTGCGCAGTGATTGCGGCCCCGGTGTTTGCATCGGATGCACAGACCGGGGCGCAGGACATCCAACTGTGCACAAAAAACGGC
This sequence comes from Faecalibacterium sp. BCRC 81149, assembly GCF_022750605.1. Taxonomy (NCBI): domain Bacteria; kingdom Bacillati; phylum Bacillota; class Clostridia; order Eubacteriales; family Oscillospiraceae; genus Faecalibacterium; species Faecalibacterium sp. BCRC 81149. Next base: position 4,334 of record NZ_QXJA01000008.1, read on the forward strand.
GGTCTGCGGCTAGCAGCGGCAAAGCTGGCGGCGGCGTTCAGTATCACAGGGGCGGCGTATCTGCTTTGCGGCGTGGTGTGGATCCTGGTCACGAATGCTCTGTTTGGTTGGGAAAATACCAAAACTTCCGTGCAATGGCTGTTTTCTGTGACCAGCCTGCTGCCGTATACCGTTGGCCAGATGGAGTGGGTCATGCTGGTGGCAAACTTCCTGATCTTCTTTGCGGAGGTGGCCTTTGTGCTGATGGCATCCGTATGGGCCAAGAACAACCTGACCGCTTTGTCTGTGGCGCTGATCAGTGTGGTGGCACCGCTGATTGTTTATATGGTCGTGCCGGGCTCCTTCGGAGAATGGCTGTCCACCCTGCTTCCGGCAGGGGGCATTGGGCTTTCCAACGCATTGATGTATAAAATGATCAGCTTTGATTTTCTCTATGCAGGCGGGCATGCCTTCTTTCAGGCAGATGTACTGCTGGCATCGGCACCGATCAAGATCGTTATGCTCGTTGGATTGGCAGCATGGGGGTATCTGCGAAAGACCAAGGTGGCTTAAGCTGGGCTATGCAGACTTGATTCTGAATGGCGATCCGGAGGAGTATTTGAAGAATGTGGCCGGAAGCCATGGGTTAGAAATCTGAATGAATGCTGGACATTACCGCTTTTTTTGAGCTGGTGATGTCCGGCATTTTTTAGTGTTGGCTGATCAATTTTAATGAAATCTTTATACTTCTACAATTTTCTTTACGGCTCCTTTATCTGTTCCATGCTAATCTTTATGCACACGGATAGGTAAAGGAGCTTTTATGATTCAATATCCTCGTTACAGGCAGCACCGTTTTTCTTCTTTTCAGGTCATTATTGCAGGGTTTGCGGCAGTTGATCTGGTGGGCGCATTGCTTCTGATGCTCCCGATCGCTGCACAGCAGAGGTGCGTTACACCGTTCCATGAGGCGCTGTTTACCTCAACTTCTGCCCTTTGCGTGACCGGCCTTGTGGTTCAGGATACCGGCAGCTACTGGTCGGCTTTTGGGCAGAGCGTGATCCTTCTTCTGATCCAGATCGGAGGATTGGGCGTTATTACGGTGAGTGCTGCCTTTGCGCTGCTTTCCGGGCGAAAGATCTCCCTCAAGCAGCGCAGCACGATGCAGGAAGCTACGGCTGCCCCGCAGATGGGCGGCATCGTGAGGCTGACAGGCTTTATTCTGCGGATCACCGCCCTGTTTGAATTGGTCGGTGCTGCACTGTTGCTGCCGACATTCTGCGCCGATTATGGTTTGCGCGGGATCTGGTACGCGCTGTTTCATTCCATTTCGGCGTTCTGCAATGCCGGCTTTGACCTGCTGGGAACAGAGGGGGCAAAATTTGTTTCGCTGACACGGTATGCAGGAAATCCATTGCTTACCACAGTGATTGCTGCATTGATCGTCTTTGGCGGCCTTGGCTTTCTGACATGGGAGGACATTTGTACATATCGCCTTGATCTTCACCGTTACCGGATGCAGAGCAAGGTGATCCTTGTCACAACGGCATTTCTTCTGGTACTGCCGACGCTGTACTTTTATTGTTTCGAGTTCACGGCAGGCTCTGCCCGACAGCGCATTTTATTGTCGATGTTCCAATCCGTTACACCCCGTACTGCCGGTTTTAACACCGCCGATCTTGCTGCGATGGGCAGCACTTCACAGGCATTGATGGTGGTTCTGATGCTGTTGGGCGGTTCGCCCGGCTCCACGGCAGGCGGCATGAAAACCACAACATTTGCCGTTCTGCTGGCCAATATGTGGGCGACCTTCCGCCGCAGAGAAGATGCCGAATTTTTCGGGCGGCGCATAGATGGTTCCGCGGTCAAGAATGCTGCCACGATTGCAGGGATGTATTTGACGCTGTTCTTCCTCGGAGCCTTTGTCATTGCTGCGGCCGAGCAGCTGCCAATGTCGGTCTGTCTGTATGAGACCGCATCGGCTGTGGCAACGGTAGGTCTGACATTGGGCATCACGCCGCAGTTGGGGGTCCTTTCGCAGGGGGTGCTGATCGCACTGATGTTTTTGGGACGTGTTGGCGGATTGACGTTGATCTATGCGGCATTTGGCAACAGCCCTGCCCACTCTCGTCTGCCGCAGGAGAAGATCGCAATCGGATAAAGGAGACAGGTATGAAATCGATTCTTTTGATTGGGCTTGGCCGTTTTGGCCGCCATATTGCGCAGGAACTGAATGAGCTGGGTCATCAGGTCATGGCAATCGACAGCAACGAAGACCGTGTGAACGCCGTGCTTTCCTATGTGACGAATGCACAGATCGGTGACAGCACCAGCGAATACTTTCTGCGCTCCCTTGGTGTTGGCAATTTTGATGTGTGTATCGTAACCATCGGCGGCAATTTTCAAAGTTCACTGGAAACAACATCGCTGCTCAAGGAACTGGGCGCAAAGCTTGTGGTCTCGCGTGCAGAGCGGGATGTACAAGCCAAGTTTCTGCTGCGCAATGGTGCGGATGAAGTGGTCTACCCGGAAAAGCAGCTGGCAAAGTGGGCAGCGATCCGATACAGCTCCGAACACATTCTCGATTATATCGAGCTGCAGGACGACCACGCCATCATGGAAGTGACCATTCCGCCGGAATGGATGGATCGCACGATCGGCGAGATCAATATCCGAAAAAAGTATAACATCAATATTCTTGCGCTGAAAAAAGACGGAAAGCTCGATATGAACATCACGCCGGATACGCAGCTGTGCCGGGATGAAAGCATACTGGTTTTGGGGAAATACGCATTGATCCAAAAGTGTTTCCGGCTCTAAAAAGATAGGACGGATCATATGGATGTCGTTTTGTTGTTGATGGTTCTTGGAGTCATGTTGAGTGGCTTTTGGGCAGCAGATGCGCTGGATCACATACGGAAGGAGATCCTTCGACAGGAAGGAAAAAGACGCGGCTGGTGGTCGTGACCATCAAATTGTGCTATACTGTGGGCAAGGCAGGTGATCTTTATGAATCAGAACGACCCACCCACTGAACATATTCTGGCGTGTCTGTCGTCCTCTCCCTCCAATGCAAAGATTGTGCGGACGGCAGCAACGATGGCAAAGGCGTTTGGAGGGACCTTTACAGCTCTGTATGTCCGGACTCCGGATTCGGATCAGATGGGAAAAGAAGACTGTCGGCGCTTGCAGCAGCACATTCGTATGGCAGAGCAGGCAGGTGCCGACATTTCTACGATCTACGGGGATGACATTCCGCAGCAGATCGCAGAGTTTGCCCGCATCTCCGGCATTACAAAAATCGTGCTGGGGCGCTCCAGCGTACATCGCCGCCATTTCTGGAGTGGACCGTCACTGACTGAAAAATTGACGATGACTGCGCCTAATCTGGATATTTACATCATCCCGGATGCTTCTGCAGAGAACGGCTACGGCTCAGGACGGAAGCTGTTCATCCGTCCGTTTCTGCCTTCTGTCCGCGATTTACTGATCACCGCAGGCATTTTGAGCTGCATCACGCTCATCGGCTTTCTTTTTTTACAATTGGACTTTGCGCGCTATAACATTATTACGTTCTATATGCTGGGGGTGCTGTTTACCGCATTGTGTACCAACGGTTACACCTGCGGTGTGCTGGGCTCCATTGCCAGTGTTGCGTTATACAATTTTTTCTTGACGGAACCGCGCCTGACATTCCATGCGTATGATCCCGGTTATCAGGTTACATTTGCCCTGATGCTGACCTCTGCAATCATTACCTGCACCCTGACAACACGGTTGAAGGATCATGCAAAAATGTCTGCGCAGGCAGCGTTCCGTACAAAAATACTGTTTGATACAAATCAGCTTTTACAGAGAGCAAAAAGCGAGGAAGAAATCCTCTCTCAGACAGCGTCCCAGTTGATGAAGCTGCTGAACCGGAGCCTGATCGTCTACCCGGAACAAAACGGAGATCTTGGTTCAGAACAGGTTTTTGGGGTTGACGGGAAAACGGTGCAAAACATCTTTTCTGCACCGGAAGAACGTGATGCAGCAAATTGGACATTTGCAAACAAAAAGCGTTCCGGTGCAGGCACGGATAGCTGCCCGGACGCAAAGGGACTTTATCTTGCACTTCGGACCGGAGGCGGCGTGTTTGGAGTGGTTGGGATCGATCTATCCGAAAAACCGCTGGATGCCTTTGAAAACAGCGTGCTGCTTTCCATTCTGGGTGAAGGCGCGCTGGCCATCGAAAACCGCAGAAACGCGCTGGAAAAAGAGCAAGCTGCATTGCAGGCAAGGAATGAAGAACTGCGGGCAAACCTGCTGCGCACGATCTCCCATGATCTGCGCACCCCGCTGACCTCCATTTCCGGCAATGCCAGCAATCTGCTTTCCAACGGAGAAACGCTGGATACAGAGACCCGGAACAAGATCTGCACCGATATTTTTGACGATGCACAATGGCTGATCGGTCTGGTGGAAAATCTGCTTTCCATCACCCGCATTGAGGATGGTCGGATGAATCTGCAGATCTCACCGCAGCTGATGGATGAGATGATCGAAGAAGCACTGCACCATGTCAACCGGAAAAGCTGCGAACACACCATCACAACACAGTATGGGGACGAGATCCTCCTGGTCAATGTGGATGCACGGCTGATCATGCAGGTCGTTGTCAATCTGGTGGATAACGCCATCAAATACACCCCCGTGGGCTCGGTCATTCAGATTTCGGCTTACCGGAAAGACCATCAGATCGTAGTGGACGTTGCAGATAATGGTCCCGGCATTCCGGAGCGCGCAAAAGCACAGGTGTTCGAGATGTTTTATACCGGGCAGAGCCGTATCGCAGACAGCCACCGCAGCCTTGGACTGGGTTTGCCCCTCTGCCGAGCGATCCTGACTGCTCACGGCGGAACATTGACCCTGCGTGACAACATTCCCAATGGCAGTGTCTTTTCCTTTGCACTGCCGCAAAGCGAGGTGAATATCCATGAATAAGCCGACCATTCTGGTCGTAGAGGATGATGTTCCTGTACGGTGTCTGATCACAACGACCCTGAAGACTCACGGCTATAAATATCTGACTGCTTCCAATGGGGAAACGGCAATCATGATGACTACCAGCCACAATCCGGACATCATGCTGCTGGATCTTGGGCTGCCCGATATAGACGGCATCGAGGTCATCCGCAGCGTCCGCACATGGTCGAACCTGCCCATCATCGTCCTGAGTGCCCGGAGCGAAGATTCTGATAAGATCGAGGCACTGGACAACGGCGCAGACGATTATCTGACAAAGCCGTTTTCCGTGGATGAGCTGCTGGCAAGACTGCGTGTAACGCAGCGCCGATTGAATCTGCTGGCTTCTGACGGCATAAACAGCCCGGTTTTTGTCAATGGTCCTTTGAAAATCGACTTCTCAGCAGGCTGCGTCTGGTTGAGCGAGAATGAATTGCATTTGACCCCCATCGAGTACAAGCTGCTGTGTGTGCTGGCGCATAATGTGGGCAAAGTGCTGACGCATACCTCCCTCACGCAGAAAGTATGGGGCAGTACGCAGGAAAATGACATTGCTTCCTTGCGAGTTTACATGGCATCCCTGCGCAAAAAATTGGAACGCTGCCCGGATGCGCCGCATCTGATCCAGACCCATGTTGGTGTCGGATACCGGATGCTTCGCGTGGAAAATGATGAAGCATAGTAAAAAAACAGGGTGCGCCCCTGAATGAACACGACCACATCTTGTGGAGGGGTTCAAACCAATCCACAAGAACAGGTGAGCATGACGAAAATGATCCTCCATATCAAGCTGCCGCTAACAATGTTAATGCGTCCTAACATCTCTAAAAACCATTGAAAAAGTCCGAAAGCGTGCTACAATACAGAGATAAAGAGCCTGCCCCCGCTCAAGGGGATGGGCGCTCAGATAGGAAACATAGAAATGAGGGATAAATATGTTTGATACAAAAAAGCTTGCACTGTTTTTGGGTGGTGTAGTGTTCGGCTCTGCCGGCTTCAAGGTGCTGTCCAGCAAGGATGCAAAAAAGGTCTACACCCAGACCACCGCTGCGGTGCTGCGGATGAAGGACTGCACCATGCAGACTGTGAACAAGGTGCAGGAAGAGGCCGGTGACATCCTTGCCGATGCAAAGGCCATCAACGAGAGCCGCGCCGCCGAGGCTGCACAGGAGGTTATCGAGGATACGGCTGAACAGCCCGCAGAGCAGACTGCACAGTGATACAACGCAGCGGAGCCGCCCTTGGGCGGCTCTTTTTTACGCAGAGGGGTAAGAAAAGCAATGAAATGTACGATCTTACATGAAGGTAAGGGACGGATGCGGGTGCACGTCTGCGCCGTGCGCATGACCCTGCACCGGGCAGATGTGCTGGAAGCCTACCTGAACGGGCAGGACAACATTCAAAAAGCCACCGTCTACGAGCGCACCGGAGATGTGGTGCTGACCTACCGGGGCAGCCGGAAGGACGCTGCCGCCCTGCTGGCAGCCTACCGCTTTGACAACGAAGAGTTAGAGGTGCTGGTCACTTCCCACGACAGCCGGAAAATCAATCAGGAATATCAGGAAAAGATGGTCAGCCTTGTGGCGGGCCGGGTGTTCCGCAAGGTGTTCCTGCCCGCGCCCATCGCGGCGGCATATACGGTGTGGCGCTCCATCGCCTTTGTCTGGAAGGGCATCCGCTGCCTGCTGCACCGCAAGCTGGAGGTAGAGGTGCTGGATGCGCTCAGCATCACCGCCTCCCTCCTGCGGGGGGATTACAGCACCGCAGGTTCGGTGATGTTCCTGCTGACGGTGGGCAGCCTGCTGGAGGAGTGGACGCGGAAAAAGAGCTTGGATGACCTTGCCCGCAGCATGGCGCTGAACGTGGATAAGGTCTGGGTGCGCACCCCGCAGGGCGAGGTGTTGGTGCCGCTGACCCGTGTCCACGCCGGGGACGAAGTGGTGGTGCGCTCTGGCAACATGATCCCGCTGGACGGCATGGTGCTGGAAGGCGAAGCCATGGTGAACCAAGCTGCCCTGACCGGCGAGTCCATGCCGGTGCGCAAGACCACTGGTGCTACCGTTTACGCCGGAACAGTGGTGGAAGAGGGCGAATGCGTCCTTGTGGCCAAGGCAGAGGGCGGTGCCAACCGCTACGATAAGATCGTGGCGATGATCGAGGAATCGGAAAAGCTCAAGTCCGGCACCGAAAACCGGGCTTTGCAGCTGGCCGACCGTCTGGTGCCGTGGTGCCTTGCCGGTACGGTGGCTACCTATGCCTTTACCCGCAACGTCACCCGGGCCATCTCCATCTTGATGGTGGACTTCTCCTGTGCGCTGAAGCTTTCCATGCCGCTGGCAGTGCTCTCTGCCATGCGGGAGTGCGGGGAATATCACATCACCGTAAAGGGCGGCAAGTATCTGGAAGCGTTGGCAAAGGCGGACACCATCGTGTTCGATAAGACCGGCACCCTCACCCGTGCCACCCCACAGGTGGTGCAGGTGGTGCCTTTCTCCGGCTGCGGGGAGCAGGAGGTATTGCAGCTTGCCGCCTGTCTGGAAGAGCATTTCCCCCATTCCATGGCAAACGCCGTGGTCCGTGCCGCCAAGGAGCGGGGAATTTCTCACGAAGAGATGCACTCCGAGGTGGAGTACATCGTGGCCCATGGCATTGCCAGCCGGGTAGGGGGCAAGCGGGTGGTCATCGGCAGCGCTCACTTTATTTTCGAGGACGAGGGCTGCACCATCCCGGCAGGGGAACAGGCAAAGTTTGATGGGTTGGACCCGCAGTATTCCCACCTGTATCTGGCCGCATCCGGGGTGCTGGCGGGGGTCATCTGTATTGCAGACCCCCTGCGCCCGGAGGCGGCACAGGTGCTGCGCCAGCTCCAAAAGCTGGGCATCACCCAGACCGTTATGATGACCGGCGACAGTGAACGCACTGCCCGCGCCATTGCGGCGCAGGTGGGGGTAGACCGCTGCTTTGCGGAGGTGCTGCCGGAGGATAAAGCCGCCTTTGTCCGCGATGCCAAAGCCGAGGGACATACAGTGGTGATGATCGGCGACGGCATCAACGATTCGCCCGCTTTGTCGGCGGCAGATATCGGCATCGCCATCCATTCCGGTGCCGCCATCGCCCGGGAGATTGCCGATGTGACCATCCGCGCGGATAGTCTGGAAGAGCTGGTGACCTTAAAAGCCATTGCCAACGCCCTGCAAAAGCGGGTGGGCAGCAATTACCGCTTTGTGCTCAGCTTCAACTCGGCCCTCATCCTTCTGGGGGCTCTGGGCATCCTGCCCCCTGCCACCAGCGCCATGCTGCATAACCTTTCCACCCTTGGCATCAGCCTGCGCAGCATGACAGACCTGTTGGAGCAGAAGCCTTCCCTGTAAAAATGGTACGCCGGAGCGTCCGCAAATGCTCCGGCGTACCGAAATGATAGCTCTTCCCATAAAAAGGAAGCTGTTGCACAAATGTTGTGTGATATATACCCCCAATACTGGACATCCAGTATTGGGGGTATATATTTAGGTGCCCACCCTCTTAGTCCGTGTGCTGTAAACAACAATGCAAAAAATCCGACCCGATTCTACGATGCCATAGCATTGTATGAATCAGATCGGAGAATGAAAAGTGTTTGCAGAAGGATGCGAGGGTGAGTGTGGAGTCAAAAATATGGAATGTTTTGCGGCGGGGAGAAACGAAGGTTACACAACCAGAAAGCAGTGCATCTTCTACAAGAAACTGCTGGATGCTGGGATGACGTAAAGTAAAAACGATTACTTCCCCAGATGCCAGATGTCGCGGTTATACTCGGCAATGGTGCGGTCGGAGGAGAACATCCCGGCTTTGGCAATGTTCACCAGACACTTGCGCCGCCAGTCCATGGGGTCGCAGGCGTAATCGCTGAGGGCCTGCCCTTTGCGGACGACATAGGCGTTGAAGTCCGGCAGGGTCTGGAACCAGTCCTTGTGGATCAGCTCATTGTGCAGGCGGGTCAGGTTTTCGGCATGGCCGGCAGCCAGCATCTCCGGGCCGGTGAGGAAGCTGATGGCACGGCGGATGTTGGCATCGCCCTCCACCCACTGGGCCGGGTCGTAATCGCCCACGGCGTAGCGGTGGATGACCTGATCGGAGGTCTGGCCGAAGATATAAATGTTCTCTTCGCCCACCTGCTGGCTGATCTCCACATTGGCACCGTCCATGGTGCCAAGCGTCAGCGCACCGTTCAGCATGAACTTCATGTTGCCGGTGCCGGAGGCCTCCTTGGAGGCAAGGCTGATCTGCTCAGACAGGTCACAGGCAGGGATGAGCTTTTCGGCAGCGGTGACGTTGTAATTTTCCACAAATACCACCTGCAGCCACTTGGACACCTCCGGGTCTGCGGCGATGACCTTGGAGAGGGTCAGCAGGGCATGGATGATGTCCTTGGCAATGGTGTAGGCAGGAGCAGCCTTGGCACCAAAGATGCTCACCAGCGGCACGGCAGGCAGGTGCCCTGCCTTGATCTCATAATACTGATGGATGAGGTACAGCAGGTTCAGCTGCTGACGCTTATACTCGTGCAGCCGCTTGGACTGGATATCGAACATGGCATCGGGGTTCACGCTCACCTTCTGGGTGCGCAGCAGCCAGTCTGCCAGCGCTGCCTTGTTGGCCTTTTTTACGGCGGTCAGCTCGCCCAGCACGGCTTCGTCGTCGGCAAAGGCCAGCAGCTTCTCCAACTCGGCAGCGTCCTTGCGGAAGCCGGAACCGATGTGCTTTTCCAGCGTGGCGGTCAGGCGCGGGTCACATTCCAGCAGCCAGCGGCGGAAGGTGATGCCGTTGGTCTTGTTGTTGAACTTTTCCGGGTACAGCTCGTAGAAGCCGTGCAGCTCGGAATTTTTCAGGATCTCGGTGTGCAGCGCTGCCACGCCGTTGGTGGAATGGGTGAAGTGGATGTCCATGTGGGCCATGTGCACCCGGTCGTCCTTGTCGATGATGGCAAGGCTCTCGTCCTCGGTACGGGTGCGGGCCAGTGCGTCCAGCTTTTCAATGATGGGCATCAGCTGGGGTACAACGGCATCCAGATAGGCGCGAGGCCACTTTTCCAGTGCCTCAGCCAGAATGGTGTGGTTGGTGTAGGCGCAGGTCTTGGTAACGATCTCCACAGCTTCCTCAAACTCAATGCCCCGCTGCCCCAGCAGCCGGATCAGCTCCGGGATGACCATGCTGGGGTGGGTGTCGTTGATCTGGATGGCGGCGTAGTCGGCCAGATCGTGGTAATTGCAGCCCCGGGCGGCGCACTCTGCCAGAATGAGCTGGGCACCGGCAGAAACCATGAGGTACTGCTGATACACCCGCAGACGGCGGCCTGCCTCATCGGAGTCGTCCGGGTAGAGGAACAGGGTCAGGTTCTTGTCGATGGCGGTCTTGTCAAAGGCAATGCCGTCATGGACGATGCTCTCGTCGATGGTATCCAGATCGAACAGATTCAGGGTGTTGGTGCGGCCCTCGTAACCGGTGACAGCCAGCTTGTACAGCCGGGCAGTGTATTCCTTGCCCGCCAGCTCCACCGGGTAGGTCACATCGGTCTTTTCAGCCCAGCTGTGGGCGGTGAGCCACGGGTCGGGCTTTTCATTCTGCACACCATCCTCAAAGGACTGGTGGAACAGGCCAAAGTGATACCGCAGGCCCACGCCGTCGCCGGGCAGGTTCAGCGTTGCCAGCGAATCCAGGAAGCAGGCTGCCAGACGGCCCAGACCACCGTTGCCGAGAGAAGGCTCCGGCTCCACCTCTTCAATGTCCGAAAGGCGCTTTCCGGCAGCGGCCAGTGCATCCCGGGCTTCTTCGTACAACCCCAGATTGATGAGGTTGTTGGACAGCAGCTTGCCGATGAGGAATTCGGCGCTGATATAATACAGCTTGCGTCCGGTGACGGGCTGCACGCGGTCGGCACTCTTCTGCCGCACCAGCTCCAGCAGTGCCAGATACAGCTCCTGATCGGTGCAGTCCGCCAGCAGCTTGCCGGTGATACTCTGTAATGTTTCGGTAAAGCTCATAATGGCTCCTCCTTTGCTACGGAAAACAGGTTTGACATCTATAATGCAAGATATACCAGATAAAACAATCGAAATCTTGCCTTAAAAGTGCAAATTGTGGTACAATCCTATCATCTGGAGGTGAGAAGATGCAAAATCAGGCATCATTGCAGGAAACCAAGCAGCACGGTGCCGTGCGGTTCCCCTTCAATCTGTATCCCTGCACCATTCCGGGAGATTTTCCGCAGGTGGCACTCCACTGGCAGGAGAGCATGGAGCTGGTCTTTGTCAAGCGGGGCGCGGGGCTGGTGCAGGTGGGTGCGGTGTCCTGCCCGGCCTACCAGGGGGATATCTTTATTTTTACGCCCGGCACCCTCCACGCCCTGCGGCAGGCAGAGGGGAAGCGGATGGAATACGAGAATATCATCTTTGAGCTGGAGCTTCTGGGCGGTGCGGAGGACCTTTGCGCCGAAAAATACCTGCTTCCGCTGCAAAGCGGGCGGCTGCTGCTGCCTGTGCGGCTGACACCCAACGACCTGTGTTATCTCCAGGCCGCCGCCTGCCTGCGGGAGGTGGAGGAAGCCAACCGCGCCAAGCTTCCCGGCTATGAGCTGCTGGTCAAAGGAGCACTGCTGCGCTTCCTCTCCCTGCTCATTGCGCAGGGGAAACAGCAGTTCCCCGTGGAAACTGCCGATACCCAGCGGCTGAAAGCCGTTCTGCAATGGATCTCTGCCCATTATGCCGAGGGGCTTCGGGTCGCCGATGCCGCCGGGGTCTGCTCCTTCAGTTCCAGCCACTTCATGCGTTGGTTCCGGCAGATGACCGGGCAGAGCTTTGTTGCCTTTCTGAACGAATACCGGCTGAATGCCGCCGCCGAAGCGCTGCACGCTACGGACGAGACGGTGCTGACGATCGCTTCCCGGTGCGGGTTTGAAAACCTCTCTTATTTTAACCGGGCATTCAAGGCACATTTTGGCATGACTCCGCGGGAGTACCGGAAAAAATAAACAAAATGAGGCCGTTCCGCTTCTCTGAGAAAGAGAGGGAACGGCCTCATTGTTTTGATCAGACTTCCGGCGGCGGGCAGCAGCTCTCCCGGGGGATGAGCTTGTGCGGCACAAGGATCTTTGTTGCCAGCAGATTCGGGTTCTCGATGTGGTTGATGGTCTGGCTGGCGGCCTCCATGCCCAGCTGATAGGGGTTCACGTCCACGGTGGTCAGCTGGGGGCTGGTGATGCGGGAGAACAGCGAATTATTGAAGGAAACGATGGAAAGATCCTTCGGGACGCGCAGCCCCAGTTTGCCGCAGAACTGTTCCAGCACCACGGCCAGAATGTCATCGCTGACCAGCATGGCCGTGGGATGGTCCGGTGCGGTGAGAAGAGCCTTCAGCGGCTCTTCGTAAGCATCGTTCAGGGTATTGACCTCCACGCAGTCCTCCTCCCGGGGGGTGATGCCGTGCTTGAGCAGGGACATCTGGTAGCCGCGCCTGCGCTCTGCCGAAAACAGCATGGCGTTGCTGACACCAAAATAGGCAATGCGGCGGTGGCCCATTTCATAGAGGTAATCGGTGGCTTCCTCACCGGCAAGGGCGTTGTCGTTGTCGATATAGATGGTCTGATTGGCGGACTGGGCCGCCTTGCCCACGATGACATGGAGCAGCCCTTCGCTGCGCAGGTAGGCTGCCACCGGGCAGTCCTTTTTGGAATAGAGCAGGATAAAGCCATCTGCCTGCGCGTTGGCCACCATGCTCTGGATGGCATCCAGAACCTCTGCATCGTCCTGCCCGGTGATGACGGTGTTCACATACCTCCGCTGGTTGCAGAACTGCCCGATGCCGCGGATGATCTCCAGATGGAAGGCGTTCTCGTAGACATCCCGCTGGGAGGAGGGCAGAATGATGCCGATGGTCTTGGAAAATGCCTCCACCGGTTCGGCCTCAAAGTTCGGCTCATAGCCCAGCTGTGCCATAATGCGGCGCACCCGCTCCTTGGTTTCCCGGCTGATGGAAGGGCTGTCCTTGCAGGTGCGGGACACCGTGGAGGGCGAAACCCCCGCCGCCGCTGCCACATCCTTGATGGTAACTGCCATAGTCTGTTCCTCCCTGATGTAATAGGTCTATTGTAAAGCGGTTTGCACGCAATGTCAATGATTTGCGCACGAGTTTGCGCAGATCATGCAACCGCACCCTTTGCGCACTTTCGATGTTTTCAACAAAGAAACTTGCAAGCTGTTGTGCAAAAAAACAGAAAATATATTTATGACCTAGAAAACTCTTGTAAAAATTGCAGAGTTGGATTATTCTTGTTGCGTAAAGTTGTGCAACGGAAGCGCAACGATTGCGTAAAACAGCGCAAAAGGAAATAAGGAGGAACATTATGGCAACAACACAAGCAGCTCCGGGGAAAAAGGGGCTTATCAACTTTGACTTCTTACAGAAGCTGGGCAAGGTGCTGATGACCGTCATCGCCGTCATGCCTGCCGCCGGTCTGATGATCAGTCTGGGCAAGCTGGTGCAGATGGGCGGCGGTGACATTGCGGCAGTTATGACCATTGGCACCACCATGGAGAACATTGGCTGGGCGGTCATCAACAATTTGCACATCCTGTTTGCCGTGGCCATCGGCGGCAGCTGGGCAAAGGAGCGTGCCGGCGGTGCCTTTGCGGCTGTGCTGGCATTTGCCCTCATCAATGTCATCACCGGCAACATCTTCGGTGTCACCAGCGCCATGCTGGAAGATCCCAACGCCGTGACCCACACCCTGTTCGGGCGGGAGATCGCCGTCAACGGCTACTTCACCTCTGTGCTGGGTGCCCCGGCCCTGAACATGGGCGTGTTCGTGGGCATCATTGCCGGTTTTGTGGGCGGCGTGGCTTACAATAAATACTATAACTTCCGCAAGCTGCCGGATGCACTGGCCTTCTTCAACGGCAAGCGCTTTGTGCCTATGGTGGTCATTGCCTATTCTGTGGTCATTTCCATGGTGCTGGCATTGTTCTGGCCTGTGGTCCAGACCGGCATCAACAACTTTGGCATCTGGATCGCAAACTCTTCCGAGACTTCTCCCGTTCTGGCTCCGTTCATCTATGGCACGCTGGAGCGTCTGCTGCTGCCCTTCGGCCTGCACCACATGCTGACCATCCCCATGAACTACACTTCCTTCGGCGGCACCTACACCATTGCCACCGGTGTCAATGCGGGCAGCCAGGTGTTTGGTCAGGACCCGCTGTGGCTGGCATGGGCCAACGACCTCATCAACTTCAAGAAAGCCGGTGACATGGCCGCTTACAACAACCTGCTGACCACCGTTACCCCCGCCCGCTTTAAGGTGGGCCAGATGATCGGCGCAACCGGTCTGCTGCTGGGCATCGCGCTGGCCATGTTCCGCCGTGTGGATGCCGACAAGCGCGCAAAGTATAAGTCCATGTTCATCTCCACCGCGCTGGCTGTGTTCCTGACCGGTGTGACCGAGCCGCTGGAATTTATGTTCATGTTCTGCGCTATGCCGCTGTACATCGTGTACGCACTGCTGCAGGGCTGTGCCTTTGCCATGGCAGGCATCATCCATCTGCGCCTGCACTCTTTCGGCAATCTGGAATTCATCACCCGTATCCCCATGTCCCTGCAGGCCGGTCTGGGCGGCGACATCATCAACTTTGTGCTCTGCGTGGTGGCGTTCTTCATCATCGGCTATTTCGTGGCCTACTTTATGATCGGCAAGCTCAAGCTGGCAACGCCGGGCCGTCTGGGCAACTACACCGATGACAACGCAGACGATGCCGCAGCTGACACCAAGGCCGAGAAGAAGGCAGCCAAAAAGTCCGATAACGGCCAGGCCGAGCGCATCATCGCCCTGCTGGGCGGCCGGGAGAACATTGTGCTGGTGGATGCCTGCATGACCCGTCTGCGTGTTACCGTGAAGGACCCCGCCAAGGTGGCCGACCTTGCCGCATGGAAAGCCGAGGGCGCTCTGAGCCTGCTGGTGAAGGGCGACGGCATTCAGGCTGTGTACGGCCCCAAGGCAGACGTTCTGAAATCTGACATCAACGATATTCTGTAAAAAGCTATGAAACTGCTGACTTTGAATACCCACAGCCTCATCGAGCCGGACTATGAGGCAAAGCGGGAGATCTTTGTGGACTTTATCGCCAGGGAGCAGCCGGAGGTGTTCGCCCTGCAGGAGGTGAACCAGACCGCCGCCGCTCCGCTGCTGGGAGAGGCTCCGGCGGGATATTATCCCTGCTCCGGCAATACAGTGCTGCTGAAAGCGGACAACCACGCCGCAGCCGTAGCCCGGATGCTGGAAGAACGGGGCGTGCAGTACCATTGGAGCTGGCTCCCGGCAAAGATCGGTTACGACAAGTACGATGAGGGCATGGCGGTGTTCAGCCGTGCACCCATCACCGCCGCCGAAAATCTGCTGCTGAGCAAGTCCGGCGATTACAGCAACTGGAGGACCCGCCGCACCCTGGGCATCTGCGCAGGAGATGTCTGGTATTACACAGTGCATCTGGGTTGGTGGAAGGACGAAGTGGAGCCTTTTGCCGCCCAGTGGGAAACGCTGTCCCGGGCGGCAGGCGCAAAAAAGACCGCCTTTCTGCTGGGAGACTTCAATAGTGAGGCCGACGTGCGGGGCGAGGGCTACGACCTTGTGCTCTGCAGCGGCTGGCAGGACACCTACCGCCTGGCACAGCAGCGGGACGAGGGCTACACCGTCGTGCAGGCCATTGATGGCTGGCGGGATGCCCCGGATGCGGCGGCAAAAAAGCGCATTGACCAGATCTGGTGCTCCCAGGCGATCGCTGTAAAAAGCACCCGGGTGGTGTTCAACGGCCTGCAGGAGCCGCAGGTATCCGACCACGCGGGTGTTCTGATCGAGTTATAAAGGAAGAGGGAAATGAAGATGCAGAGAAGTGCAGGCATTTTGCTGCCCGTCAGCAGTCTGCCGTCCCCTTACGGCATCGGCTGCTTTTCGCAGGAAGCATACGACTTTGTGGACTGGCTCAAGGAAGCCGGGCAGACTTACTGGCAGATCCTGCCGCTGGGTGTGACAAGCTACGGCGACAGCCCCTATCAGAGCTTTTCTGCCTTTGCAGGAAACCCGTATTTCATCAGCTTGGACGCACTGGTGGAGGAAGGGGTGCTGACCGCCGCCGAGTGCAAAAAGGCGAGCTTTGGCCGCAAGGCAGATGACATTGATTACAGCCGCCTGTATACCGAGCGGGGCCGCCTGCTGCGGCTGGCTTACTCCCGCAGCGACATCGGCCACAACGAAGCGTTTACGGCGTTCTGCGAGAAAAACAAGTGGTGGCTGGATGATTTTGCCCTGTTCATGGCGGTGAAGGGCCGCTTTGAGGGCAAGCCGTGGATCGAGTGGGCCGAGGATATCCGTCTGCGCTGGCAGCCCGCGATGGACTATTACCGCCGGGAGCTGTATTTTGAGGTGGAGTACCACAAATATCTCCAGTTCAAGTTCGACCAGCAGTGACGCAGGCTGAAGGCCTACGCCAACAGCAAGGGCATCCGGATCATCGGCGATATCCCCATCTATGTGGCGCTGGATTCGGCGGACGCTTGGGCAAACCCGGGTCTGTTCCAACTGGACAAGGACAACATTCCCACAGCGGTGGCGGGTGTTCCCCCGGATGGCTTTTCGCCCACCGGCCAGCTCTGGGGCAATCCGCTCTACCGCTGGGAAGCACACCGCGCAACCGGTTATCAGTGGTGGATCACCCGCCTGTGGTACTGCTTTGAGCTGTATGACGTGGTGCGCATCGACCACTTTCGCGGCTTCGATGAGTATTTCTCCATCCCCTACGGCAGCGAGACTGCCGCACCGGGCCACTGGGAAAAAGGCCCCGGCATCGAGCTGTTCCGTGCTGTGGAGCAGGCACTGGGCAAACGGGAGATCATTGCGGAGGATCTTGGCTACATGAGCGACACCGTGCGTCAGCTGGTGCGGGACAGCGGCTTTCCCGGCATGAAGGTGCTGGAATTTGCCTTTGACTCCCGGGATACCGGCAGCGCCAGCGACTACCTGCCCCACAACTATCCGGTGAACAGCGTGGCCTATACCGGTACCCACGACAACGAAACGCTGGTATCGTGGTACCAGACCATCACCGGTGCGGAGCGCGCCATGGTGCGGGATTATCTGTTCGACTACGCCACCCCGGAGGAGCAGCTCTATAAAAGCATGATCGCACTGATCCTGCGCAGCGCAGCGGCGACCTGCATCATCCCCATGCAGGACTGGCTGGGGCTGGACAACTCCGCCCGCATCAATCAGCCCTCCACCGTGGGCCAGAACTGGCGCTGGCGGCTGAAAAAGCCCCAGCTGACCAAGAAGCTCCAAAAGGAGATCTGCCAGCTGACCACCCGTTACGGGCGGAAGAACTGGGCGTAACTGCATTAAAAACCATAAAACCCCATGTCCGGGCCGTTTCACACAACGGTCTGGACGTGGGGTTCTTTTTCTGGATCAGTGACAGCCGGATGGCAGCAGACTCCGGTTCATTCAAACCAGGCTTTCGATGATCTCCGCGCACTTTTCAATGCCGTTCACCGCTGTCCAGCGCGATATGATAGTTGAGTTCATGGTAGGTCTTGTAGATCAGATAGCCGGCGATCAGGAAGGTCAGGATATCCGACAGCGGCATGGAGTACAGCACACCATCCAGCCCGAAAAACCGGGGCAGCAGCAGGGCAAAGCCCACACCAAACACCACCTCACGCACCATGGACAGGGCGGTGGATTCTGCTGCCATGCCCACCACGATGGAGATGACGATCTGGAAGAACTTCATCACGATGCCAACCACTGCCATCGGCATCGGGTACTACCTCAAAACCAAAACGGCATAACGAAACAGCCGGGAGGCGTTCCAAAAGCGGAAGCCTCCCGGCTGCGTTTTTATAAGTTGTGTGCTCCGTTCGGTTACTTGAGCAGGTCGCTGTGGTCTGCGCCGTCAATGGTCAATGCCGCGCGGGGGCCGGTGTGGGTCCAGACGACGGCCGTTTCATCGGGGGCGTCGGGTTCAGCCGCCAGCAGGGCATCCACCGAGACCGTGGTGGAGCGGGAGAGCAGGGTGGTGAACACAAGGGTCTTCACGCCCTGAGCCTTCAGGGTGCGGACCATGCCCAGCGTCAGGTGGGCCGAGGCCACGATGCCGTTGGCGCGGATGGTCAGGGTCGTGCCGTTCTGGGTGCAGGTGTGAGTGATCTGCTTGCCCAGAACGTTGGTGACATACAGCCCCTCCACCGTGACCGGGCGCTCCACTTCCACCGAGCCGTTGGAAGGTGCTTCTGCCCCTTCGGTGGGCGTCACGGTCGGCTGGGCGGGCTTTTCGGGTTCGCGTACAACATCGCCGGGCTGGGAAACATCGTCGCCCTTCGCATTGCGGCGGGTGATGGTGGTGCCCACCTGCAAACCGGAGAACTGCGTTTCGCCGTTGGTCGAATCGCCAATGGCCACATCGCCGCCGCCAGTGGCGTCGATCGTCACCTTGCCTTCAACGGTAATATCAGACTTTACCTCAGTAGCACCGTCAGCAACGCTGCCGCTGCCGATGGCCGCAGCACCGGGAAGAGGAGCTTCTTCGTTATTCAGAACGCCGCCGCCTTTGGCGGTGATATTGGGAGAACCGGCTTCGGTGCTCTTGATGGAAACTTTGTTTCTGGTATCCTCGGTGTCGGGTTGTGTTTCTGCGCCGCCACCGATACCGGCAGCACCAGCGCCGCCCTGTGCATTTTCGATGGTGACATTGCCCTCGATGGTCACGTCACCAGTGCCAAGAGCACCGCCGCCGATACCGGCACCTTCTTCGCCGCCGGTGGCGTTTCCGATTTGAGCATTGCCTCTAATGATCACATTGCCGATGCCAATAACGCCGCCGCCAATGCCGGAACCACCAGAACCACTTTTTGCATTTTCGATTTTGGCGTTGCCTTCAATGGTCGCGTTGCCTACAGTTAGATCGATTACCATGCCATCGCCATCGGGATACAAATCGCCTTGGCCGCTGCCGATGCCTGCGCCGTTTTCTTTACTTTCCGCATTTTCAATGACTGCATTACCTCTGATGATGATCTCGCTGTTACCACGGGTGCCACTGCCGATGCCGGCTCCAGCTTCACCGCCCTGTGCGTTTTTGATGACGGCATCACCTTCAATGGTCACTGTGCCCAGACCCTGAAGGCCGCTGCCGATGCCAGCAGCCATATAGCCACCAGAGGCTTCGGTGATGGTGCCGCCGCTGATGGTGACAGTGCCATTTCCTCCAATAAGAGTGCCCTTCGGTATCTCGCCACAACCGCCACCAATACCGGCACCATAGCGGCCCGTAGCCTTTGCGGTGATATCGCCGTCCGTAATTATGACCGTACCGTTGCCATCGAGGCCACCACCAATACCGGCAGCCAGACTGCCGCCCGTAGCGGTGATCGTACCACCGGAAATTGTCACATCGCCGTCACCGCCGACGGCGGCGTACTTGTCGCCGGCACCGCCGCCAATACCGGCAGCCCCATTACCACCCGTGGCAGTGATCTCACCGCCCGTAATGGTCACTTGGCCGTCTTGTTTGTCACTGCCGCCGATGCCAGCACTGTGGTAACCACCCGTGGCAGTCAAACTGCCAGTAGTATCGGACGCACTTCCCTTTGCGGAGCCATCATCATTCTTTTCGTCCTGAATCGTCAGCGTGCCGCTGTCATCGGTCTTGTTATGCTCCAGACCGGCGTGGCCATATCCGCTTGTCAGCGTGTTGTTGCCGTTCAGCTCGATGTTCGTATTGCCGCTGCCGGTAACGCTTACAGCGGTCTTATAGGCGTTCGGTTCATAACCATACTTGTACCCTTCGTCTACATTGATCGTTACGTTATCCAGCGTGACATTCACCGTCTTGCCTTCATCTGCATGGATCGTTACTGTGTTCGAAGACGCGGTAGAAGAGTCCTTGCTTTTAATAACGGTGTCCGTATCATTCTCTTTTGTCGTACTTCCCTGTGTGACCTTGTTGCCGGTTTCACCAGCCGAAATCGAGATGTCACCATCGTCAATGTACCATGTATCCGCAAAGGCGGGGAGCGTCATCCCGACCACAAGGGCGGCGGTGAGGGCGAGGGCGGCGGCGCGCTTTGCGGTGGAGCGGCGGGCTGTTCTGGCCGCAGAAACCGGGCTGTGCCCCAGAACACGCATGGCGAGTTTACGATAAGAGATCATAAGTGGTACCTCCTTACAAAGTTTCAAATCCGGTAAAACATGGGCTTGTAAGGAAATTATACCACTTTCGGGGGGGGGGGTGCAAGTAAAACTGCGTGAAAGACTAACTATTAAAAGTCAAGACCCAAAATGAAAAAATACGTCTGCCGACCGCTGCCCCTGACAAACAGCATTCAAATGCTGAAATTAGAGCAGCGAGGACGACGGAGAGAACAGCAAAACAAGCCCAGCCAGACTGCGCCAAGCCCCAGCTCCTGTGCAGCAAGGCAGATGTTCTGGGCGGCAATGGCTCCGCTGACACAAAAAACGCACCCGCTCTGCGCATTGCAGAGCGGGTGCGTTTTGTCATATTCTTACCGGGCCATGGACTGTTTTCACAGTGTGGTGATCATTCCTCGGCTTCGGCCTTTGCAGCTTCAAGGAAGGCCCGGATCTTGTCCACTTGGATCTGTGCCACGGCCCGGCCGGTCTCGTAGACGCGGCGCAGCTGGTCGGGGTCACGCTCCATGGCACCGATCTCCAGCGGGATGGGCGGGCGGATAACGTAATCCTTGCCGGACTGCTCCAGCATGGAGATGTAGCTCAGGGTTTCATTGTAGCGCTCGTGGCGGTCAGCCACAGCCTCCACAAAGGCAGGATAGCGCAGATACCGTGCCCGGATGGCGGGCAGCATGGGATTCTTCTTTTTCACAAACCCCTTGGGCTGGGTCAGGATGATGAGGTTCCGCTTGTAGCCAATGGACTCAAAGAAGCGGATGGGGATGGAATCGGCAACGCCGCCGTCCAGCAGGCCGTAATGGCCGATCCTGACGATCTTTGCGGCCAGCGGCATGGAAGCCGAGGCTTCCATCCAGAGCACATCCTCCGCATCACCGGTGCGGCACTTATGATAGATAGGGTCGCCGGTGCGGACATCGGTGCAGACCACAAAGTAATCCATGGGGGCTTCCCGGAAAGCCTTGTCATCGAACGGGTCGAGCTTTTCGGGCACCTCGTGGTAGCAGAAATTCTCACTGTACAGGTTGCCGGTGCGCAGCAGATTGCGGAAGCTGGCATAGCGTTTGTCCTTGCAATAGGTGGTGTTGTAGCGGATGGTCCGCCCGATCTGGTGGGATTTGTAGTTGCAGCCGAACACTGCTCCCGCCGAAACACCTACCATACCGTCTACCGTGATGCCCTGCTCCATCAGAACATCCAGAACACCGGCGGTGAACATGCCCCGCATGGCACCGCCTTCCAGGATCAATCCGGTCTTCATACGCGTGATACTCCTTCTCCTCACAATGCATCCCGCCCGAACAGACGGCAGGATGCAGAAAACGGACACCTTTCCCTGTGCCCGGAGCGCCCCGGAAATCCACCCGGAGCCGTTGCTTCCAGTATACTCAGATTTTGCTGAAAAACAAGAGAGAAAATGCCAAAAGACCTTGAAAACAGGGGGGCAAATCCGGTATACTAGGTAAAATCAAAATGCTGTACCAAAGCTTGGAGGAAGAGACGGATATGAAACTGCTGGAAGAACGCATTCAGAAAGACGGGATCGTGCGCGAGGGCAATGTGCTGAAGGTGGACAGCTTCATCAACCACCAGATGGACATCCCCCTGTTCCGCGAGATGGCAAAGGAGTGGAAGCGCCTGTTTGCAGGCAAGCCCGTCAACAAGGTGCTGACCATTGAGGCCAGCGGCATCGGCATTGCCGCCGTGGTTGCCAGCGAGTTCAATGTGCCTGTGGTGTTTGCCAAAAAGTCCATGAGCATCAACCTGGATTACGACAACTATGAGACCAAGATCCAGTCCTTCACCCACAAGAAGATCTATAATGTCATCGTCTCCAAAAAGTTCCTCACCGCAGAGGATCATGTCCTGATCATCGATGACTTCCTGGCAAACGGCTGTGCCCTGATGGGCCTGCTGGATCTGGCCAAGGAGGCCGGAGCCACGGTCGAGGGCATCGGCATTGCCGTGGAGAAGGGCTTCCAGCAGGGCGGCGAGCTCATCCGCAGCAAGGGCATCCAGCTGGAGAGCCTTGCCATTGTGGAATCCATGAACAGCGAGACCGGCGAGATCAAGTTCCGCGAGCAGCCGCACCAGAACTGAAAACAAGCAATTCAAGACCGCTTCGGCGGTCTTTTTTGCTGCCCGTTTTCAGGCCCCGTCAAAACTGTCGCCGTCAGCGGGGAGGTCGGCGGCGGTCTCTGCTGTGGAGGCAGCCGGGGCTTCCGTGGTGCGGGGCACGCCCCTGTACACCAGCGTCTGCTCCAGCACTTCGGCACAGACCGGGGCCGACAGGCTGCCGCCTGCGGTCGTCCAGCTGTGGGGTTCGTCCAGGCAGACCAGGCAGAGAAACTGCGGATTGTCGATGGGAGCCACCGCCACAAAGCTGGCAATGCGGGCTTTTTCGTCGGCGCTGTCCAGCTTCTGGCTGGTGCCGCTTTTTCCGCCTACCCGGTAGCCCGGGATCTGGGCGTTCCGCCCGCCGCCGTGGAGCACCACGGCCTCCATCATCTCCCGCATGGTCTGGCTGGTCTCTGCCTTGAGCACCTGCCGTTTGCAGACAGGGGAGAGCTGCTCAATGGTACTGCCGTCCGGGGCCAGGATCTCCGAGACGACGTAGGGCTGCATCAGCTTTCCCCCGTTGACCACGGCGCAGACTGCCGCCGCCATTTCCAGATAGGAGATCTTGCTGCTCTGCCCAAAGGCACAGGAGGCCAGCTCCACTGGGCCCATCCGGTCGGCGGTATAGTACAGGCTCTTTTTCGGCTCGGCGGGCAGGTCGATGCCGGTGGGCTCCCGCAGGCCGAAGGCGGCAAAATAATCGCAGAAGGCCTCCCTGCCCAGCCGGGCCCCGATCTGGATGAAGCTCTGGTTGCAGGAATTTTCCAGCGCCTGGGTCACGCTCTGGGCTCCGTGGCGCTTGTGGTTGGCACAGTGGAAGCGGGTGCCTGCCACCGAGATGGATTCCCCGCAGTAGAAGCTGGAATGCTTTGTGATGGCTCCGGCATCCAGCGCCGCCGCGCAGGTGATGAGCTTGAACACACTGCCCGGCTCGTACAGGTCGCTGACGGCCTTGTTCCGCCACTGGGTCTGTTGGGCCAGCTGCAAAGCGGTCTTGCGCGCATCACCGGTCAGGGCTTCCACGGTGTTCCGGGCGGCGGTGTCGGCAATGACGCGGGGCTCGTTGGGGTCATAGGAGGGCGTGGTGGACATGGCCAGCACGGCCCCGGTGTTCACATCCATGACGATCCCCACAGCCCGCGCCGCCACATGGTGCTCCTGCACAGCGTAGGACAGCGCATTTTCAAGGTAGTGCTGGATACAGCTGTCGATGGTGAGCCGCAGGCCGTCCCCCTCGGTGGGAAAACGCTCGGTCTCGTAGCTCTGTTCCAGTGTGTAGCCCCAGGCGTTGACAGCTGTGAGCACCACGCCGTTTTCCCCGGTGAGCAGATCGTCATATTTCAGTTCCAGCCCGGCCACCCCTGCGTTGTCCACATTGGTGAACCCCAGCACCGAAGCCAGAAACGCGCCCTGCGGATACCAGCGCTTGCTGTCCTGATTGATGCGGATGCCGGTGATGCTGTTTTCCTCGCAGAAGTCCCGCACAGCATCGGCTGCGGCACGGTCCACCCGGTAGCGGAGCAGGCAGTCGTTGGAGCGACGGTCGCTGAACTTTTCCAGCAGGGCCGCTTCGTCCAGCGCTAGGATCTCCGCAAGGCCGTGGGCGGCAAGGGTGATTTTCTCTTCCGGCATTTCCCGGGGCGAGGCCCGCAGGGTCCAGCAGCTGCTGTTGGCGGCCAGCAAAAGGCCGTCGGCGCTGTAAATGCGCCCCCGGTCTGCGGGGACCACGGTGTCCCGCAGCTGCTGGCCCTGTGCGCGATCGGCATAGAAACCGTCGGTGCGCACCTGCAGAAAAAAGAGCCGCACGGCCAGCCCCAGGCAGACAGCACAGAACAGCACCGCCACGGCCCGTGCCCGGCGGCGGAATCCCCGCTCGGGCAGGGTGCGGAGAAATCTGGGCATGATGTCACCCCCTTTAACGGGCTCACCCTCTCCGTCATCGCTGACGCGATGCCACCTCTCCCGAAGGGAGAGGCCTTGGCATTCGATACAAAGTTTATGATTTTGTCAAAAGCTCCCCCTTTGGGGGAGCTGGCGCAAAGCGCCTGAGAGGGTGAGCTAGTGTACAAGATATGCACAACGTCACGATAATATCCGTATAGCCAACAGCAGCATGGCGTACAATAGTAAAACTGGGGGTGACGACATGAAACTGACTGCCTTGGCAGGCGGGCGGCACAAGGCACCGCTGCGGCCGCTGCCGGCCATGGACCTGCCGTTTCTGGTGCTGGTACTCACGCTGGTGGGGTTCGGGCTGGTGATGCTTGGCAGTGCGTCGGGGGCGGTGGCCCTTTACCGGCGGGGCGATGCCTTTGCCTACCTGCGCCCCCAGCTGCTCTACGCCGCCATGGGCATTGCGGGGCTGTGGATGGCCAGCCGGGTGGACTACCACATCTTCCACAAATTGGCCTGGCCGCTGCTGGGGGTCTCGCTGGTGCTGCTTGCGGTGGTGCTTTTTATGCCGGAATACAACGGCTGCAAACGGTGGCTGGTGCTGCCGGGGGTGGGTACCCTGCAGCCAAGCGAGATCGCAAAATTTGCGGTGGTGCTGGTGTTTTCGCACATCATCTCGCTGAACCATGACAGGATGCGCAGCTTTGCGGTGGGGGTGCTGCCCTTTGTGCTGGTGCTGGGGGTGGTGGCGGCGCTGATGCTGCTGGAACCCCATCTTTCGGGCACTTTGCTGATCCTGGGCATCGGAGCTGTGCTGATGTTCGTGGGCGGCACAGGTCTGCGGTGGTTCGTGCTGGCGGGCGTGGGCGGGGCAGCCGCCATCGGGGCGGCAGTGGTCGTTATGCCGGACCTTGTGCCCTACGCCGCCGACCGCCTGCGCTCCTGGCAGGACCCTTTTGCCGACCCGCTGGGGGATGGCCACCAGACCATCCAGAGCCTGTACGCCATTGGCTCCGGCGGAGCCACCGGGCTGGGGCTGGGGAACAGCCGCCAGAAACACCTGTTTGTGCCTGAACCCCAGAACGACTTCATCTTCTCCATCGTCTGCGAGGAATTGGGCTTTGTGGGGGCCTGCGCCGTGGTGCTGCTGTTCGTGCTGCTGCTCTGGCGGGGCATTACCATTGCCGCCCATGCTCCCGACCGTTTTGGGGCGCTGCTGGTGGTGGGCTTTACCGTGCAGGTGGCCCTGCAGGCTGTCCTCAATGTGGCCGTGGTCACCAATACCATCCCCAACACCGGCATCAGCCTGCCCTTTTTCTCCTCCGGAGGAACGAGCCTGATGATGTTGTTGGGAGAGATGGGTATTGTCCTATCCGTATCAAGAGGTGAGACCTGACGGAATAGAAAACATAAAGTTGAATTGCCAAAGGCTCTCCCTTTGGGAGAGCTGGCGCGAAGCGCCTGAGAGGGCGAGGATGCTATAAATTGCCAAACAAACTTGTCCGCCTCACACTCCGGCCCTGTTTTGCATACGGTGGGGTATCTTTTGCGGAATGGGGGCACGGACATGGAGGAACGGATCGTGGTGACAGGGGGCCGCCCGCTGAACGGAAGCGTAAAAATTCCGGCAGCGAAAAACAGCGTTCTGCCGCTTTTTGCGGCATCGCTGCTCTGCACGGGAGAGGTACGGCTCCAGGCTGTGCCCCGCCTTGCGGATGTGGAACACTGCATGGCGCTTTTGCGGGGCGTGGGCTGTGCAGCCCGGTGGGAGGGCAGTGATGCGGTACTCTCCGGCCCGCCTGCCAACAGCACCCTGCCGGGGCAAACGGCGGGACAAATGCGGGCCTCCATTTTGTTCTGCGCGCCCCTGCTGGCAAGGCTGGGCCGCGCCGAGACCAGCCTGCCCGGCGGGTGCCGCATCGGGGCCCGGCCCATCGACCTGCATCTGGCGGGGCTGGCAAAAATGGGGGCGGTGGAGCTGGAAGCAGGGGAAGGGCGGCTGGTGCTGACGGCTCCCTCCGGCCTGCACGGGGCCGAGATCACCCTGCGTTTCCCCAGCGTAGGGGCCACCGAGACGCTTCTGCTGGCCGCTGCCTGTGCCAAGGGCAGGACCATCCTGCGGGGAGCGGCCCGGGAACCGGAGATCGCCGACCTTGCCGCTTTTCTGAACCGGTGCGGCGGCTGCATCGAGGGGGCGGGCAGCTCCACGATCCGCATCGAAGGGCGGCGGGGCCTTTCCGGGTGCTGCTTTTCGCCCCTGCCCGACCGCATTTTTGCTTCCACGCTGGCCTGCGGCTGTGCGGCAGCGGGCGGCCGGGTGGAACTGACCGGCTGCGCCCCTGCGCTCTATGCACCGGTGCTGGAAATTCTGGGACAAATGGGGTGCCGGGTGGAACCGGCGGGGGATACGGTGCGAATTTCCCGCTTTGGGCGGCTGCACGGGGCAGGCCGGGTGTTCACCGGAGCCTATCCGGCCCTTGCCACTGATGCTGCCCCGCTGCTGGCGGCGGCAATGCTCTGTGCCGACAGCGAGAGCAGCATCGAGGACGTGATCTTTGAGCGCCGGTTCGGCTGTGCTGAGGGCTTTTGCCGCCTGGGTGCACAGGCCGAAACGGCAGGCAGGGTGCTGACCATTGCGCCGGGCGGCCTTTTGCGCGGTACAGAGGTGGAGGCCCCCGACCTGCGGGGCGGGGCGGCACTGGTGCTGGCGGGGCTTGCGGCCCGGGGAACCACGGTCATCACCCACCCGGCGCATATCGACCGGGGATATGCCGGATTTACAGAGATTTTGGCCGGTTTGGGGGCGCAAATTCGGCGGGAATCGGCCCCGGGAAACGGGACGGTGAAAAAAACCTCTGCAAAAAAACAAATTTGTCTTGCAATCGGGGCAAAAAGATGATACGATACAGTTATATAAGTATAGTATCGAACTCTTCTTGTGCGAAAAGCGCAGGTTTACGATAACATATCCGATGGAGGACAAAAGTTATGGCACTCATGCTCGACGAAGAAATGGATGAAAATGTTACGACGATCAAGGTCATTGGCGTGGGCGGCGGCGGCGGCAACGCAGTCAACCGCATGGTCAGCGACGGTCTGCAGGGCGTAGAATTTATTGCAATGAACACCGACCAGCAGGCGCTGGCCAAGAACCATGCTGCCACCAAGGTGCAGCTGGGCTCCAAGCTCACCAAGGGCCGCGGCGCGGGCGCTGATCCCGAGATCGGCCAGCGTGCTGCCGAGGAAAGCAAGGACGAGATCGCAAATGCCCTGAAGGGCTCCCAGATGGTCTTTATCACCGCCGGTATGGGCGGCGGCACCGGCACGGGTGCGGCTCCCGTTGTGGCTGAGGTGGCACACGATCTGGGCATCCTGACCGTGGGCATCGTCACCAAGCCCTTCTCCTTTGAGGGCAAGCGCAAGATGGGCCTGGCAGAGCAGGGCATTGCAAACCTGCTCATGCACGTTGACAGCCTGATCGTTATCCCGAATGAGCGCCTGAAGATGATCAGCCAGGAAAAGATCACCCTGATGAACGCCTTCCAGGCTGCCGATAATGTGCTGCGTCAGGGCGTGGAATCCATCTCTGCTCTGATCAATGTGCCCGCCTTCATCAACCTGGACTTTGCAGATGTGCGCTCCATTATGAAGGATGCCGGTTACGCCCACATGGGCGTGGGCAGCGCCAAGGGCGCAGGTAAGGCAGAGAACGCCGCCAAGGCTGCGATCTCCTCTCCGCTGCTGGAAACCAGCATTGCCGGTGCGCACGGCGTGATCATCAACATCACCTCCAGCCCCGATATCGGCCTGGAGGATGTCGAGACCGCTGCCGGCCTCATCACCCAGAGCGCTCACCCCGATGCAAACATCATCTGGGGTACTGCGTTCGATGAGAACCTGTCCGATGAGATGCGCGTTACCGTTGTGGCCACCGGCTTTGACAACAAGGCCGCCGATGGCCTGCGCAGCAGCCTGAACAACGCCGCCGGTGCCGGTGCTTCCACCCCCAGCGCAGTGTTCAGCTCTGATGTGTCCGGCGCGGGTGCCGCAAAGCAGCAGCCTGCTGCCGCCGCAAACAGCGCTGCAAAGCCGGTGGAGGAAGAGAGCAGCGACAACCGTTACTACGACGAGCTGCTGGCGATCCTGAATAAGCGTAAGTAAGCAACAGTGTGAACCGCCCGGGAGGGGGCGTGGTCTCTTGCGCGCGTGAGCGGGAGGAGCAGAGATGGTACCAAACGACATCTGGCTGCGCACCGAATGGCTGAGCTGCCGCAGGACCAGTGTGCTGCGCTGTGTGGAGCGTTATTGTGCCGCCGCTGCCCGTGAATACCGCCGCGCTCTGCGCAGGGTGCAGGAAGTGGAGGAAACGATGGCGCAGGTCGAACCGGAAACCGGGAGACGGCTCCCGAGCCAGCCCGCTCAGGCGGAGCTGTTGAACCGCCGTCTTGCCGCTGCCAATGCGGAGATCCGCCGTTACCAGACCCGGCTTTACGCCTGTGAGCGGGAGATGGTGGCACTTCGGCAGGAGAACGCCGAGCTGGAAGCTCTGTGTGAGCAGGCGCGGGCAAACAGTTTGCTGCCGCCCGTGCCCCCGCAGCCCAAGGTGCTGGAACAGCCCGGCCTGCCGGTGATCGTGTTCCACCCGGCGGCGGATGCCCCCAAGGCAGAGCAGCCCCAGCCGGATGCTGTACCGGAACAGAGCGCACCGGAGCAGGAGCCTGCCCCGCAGGCCGCACCGCCGGAACCGAAGGAGGAACGCTGTCCCTTTGCGCAGCCGGACTGGAAGCCCACCACGGCACTCGACCATCAGGCAGTGGATCTGGTACATCAGCTGGAAAGCTTAATGACTGTATAACAAAAAGACGATGCACAAACGCTGTGCATCGTCTTTTTTGCGTCTTAGGGATGTTACCGCACGGCGCTGGTGCGGTGCTCCATGAGGTAGGTGGCCTTCAGGTCGGCAATGTGGAGCTTGACGGCAAGCGGGTATTTGTCGTAAGCCTCCGAGATGGCGAAGCAGCCGCCCTTGGCCGCATCGTCAAAGCCGCCCATGTGCCAGCGGATGGCCACCGCTTCCTCGACCTTCAGCTTCATAAAACGCTCGATCAGGAACACGCTCTTCTCGCCGTGGCCATAGGGGAACAGATCCTCCACGCTGTAGCTGGGCACCTTTTCCCACTGGCCGGTGGCATCGTTCTTCACATTGCGGGTGCCCTTTTTGTAGTAGTTGGCCTTGCACAGATCGTGCAGCAGAGCACAGATGGCATAGCTCTCCTCGCTCTCACCCTCGGTGAAAAAGCCGTCGTGGAGAGCATGGTAGACGTTCAGGCTGTGCATACACAGGCCGCCGTCACAGGCCCCGTGGAACCGGGTGGAGGCCGGAGCCGAGAAGAAATCTGTCTTGTTGTCCAGCCAGTCCAGCAGCTTTTCGCTGCCCGGGCGGGAGACATGCTGGTGCCAGATCTGCAAAAACTCCTCGTGGTAGTCCATCTTACAGCTCCAGATCTTCCAGAATGCCCTTGAGGATGGCCAGCTCTTCGCCGCTCAGGGAAATGCCCTTGCCCATGCGGGTGCCGTCCGGGGACCAATCACGGATGTCGTACTTGGGTTCGCCGTCATTCCAGCTGATGAGGTTGAGCTGGCGCTCCCAGCCGCGGGGACGCTGAGACAGCACTGCAATGCGCTGGACCACTTCGTATTTGATTTCTGCCATGTTTCCTTACCTGCCTTTGCTTTGTTTGTTATCATAATATAAGAACGCGGCGAAGATTTCAACAGGTAATTGGAAAATAATTTGAAAATTTTGATTTTACTTGCAGGAGCCGGATGTGATATCCGCAAAACGGCACGTTCTGCCAAGGGCTCCCCTGCGAGGGGCGATGGCGCGCGGAGCGTGACGGAGGGGGTCAACCATAAGGCTCCTCTTCCCGCAGGCGAACCAGTTCTTTTACCGCCTCCGGGTCATCCGGTGCGGGCTGGCGGCTGTTTCGCTTCTGCTCAGTGCTGAACAGCCCGGGGGCATACTGCGCCATTACGCCGGGTGTATTTCCTGCCAGAAATTCCTTGGCGTTTTTCTGCATACAGGCTGCCGGTGTGCCGTCCGTCATGGGGACCGCCTGGATCGGCGGCAGGTCCGGTTCCGGCGGCGGCAGCTGCACCTCCGGGCTGTCCGGCTGGCTGGGCAGCGCCCCCAGCGGCGGGCTCACCCGGCTGGATGTGGGGCCGACGTGCTTTTGCTTGTGGGACATAAGAAACACCTCCGCAAATAATTTTCCCTTTTAAAGGCTTATTATTCTGAAAGGTAAAGCTGCCCCACAACCAGGCTTGCCCTCTCAGTCTGCTTCGCAGCCAGCTCTCCCGAAGGGAGAGCCAAAAGTGCCTTGCCCTTTAGCAGATGTCTGCGGTAAACTCGCCAAAGGCTCCCCCTTTGGGGGAGCTGGCATCGCGATAGCGATGACTGAGAGGGTGTGTCTTCTGGTTACGTCACAATCTCCACCCAGCTGCCCCCGCTCCGCTCCTTGTGCACGATCACCTGCCGGTCGATGCGGTCCTTCAGGGCGGCGACATGGGAGATGATGCCCACCAGCCGGTCGCCTTCGGTCAGGCCGGAAAGCACCCGGATGGCCTGCTCCAGCGATTCCTCATCCAGCGAGCCGAAGCCCTCATCGAGGAAGAGGGTGTCCAGCCGGATGCCGCCTGCGGTGCTCTGGACTTCATCGGAAAGACCCAGGGCCAGCGCCAGCGAGGCCTTGAAGCTCTCGCCGCCGGACAGGGTCTTGACGCTGCGGCGGGTGCCGTTGTAGTGGTCGATGACCCCCAGGTCAAGGCCCGACTGGCTGCGCTGGTTCTCGGCACCGATGCGCTCCAGCTCGTACTGGCCCGCCGTCATCTGCATCAGGCGGGTGTTGGCGTGGATAAGGATGCGGTCGAGGTAATTCATCTGGATGTAGGCCTCCAGCCGGATCTTCTGCTTGCTGCTCAAGGTGCCGCCTGCCGTGGAGGCCAGTGCGTTTACCCACTGCCAACGGGCATCCAGCGCGTCTCGCTGGTCGGCAAGCTTCCGGTAATCGGCCAGCGCCCTCCGGTTGGGCAGCAGCCGGGCGTTCAGGTCTTTCTCCTGTGCGGCAAGGGCTTTGCGCCGGGCCAGCAGCTCGTTCTGCTCTGCCTTGAGCGCCGCGATCTTCTGGGGCTGCGCGGTCTGCTCCGCAGTCTGCCGGGTTTCCAGTGTCTGCACCGCAGCCTGGGCGGCGGCAGCAGCCTGCTGGGCTGCCGTCACCTGCGCTTCCAGAGCGGTGCGCTGCTCTGCCTGTGCTTTTCGCTGGGTTTCCAGCTCTTTTTTGCGGTGGCAGTCGGTATGGTTTTTGGTCTGGCGCTGCTTCAGGTCAGCCTGTACAGTGTGCAGAGCATCATTTTCCTCAGCCAGCGCAGTCTTGAGCAGGCTCACGGTCAGGGGCACCGGCCCCTCGGGCGAAGTGAACCGTTCGGGCAGAAGCGCTTCGGCATCCTTCCGCAGCTGGGCGCGGCCCTCCTGTTCCCGCGTCAGCGCTTCCCGCGCGGCGGCACTGGCCTCCTGTGCGGCGCTGTCGGCCTGGGCGGCGGCCTGCTTGGCTTTGTTCACCTGCACTTCGGTGGGAGCGGTGCGGGGCAGGTGGGCTCTGGCCGGGTGGTGGGTGCTGCCGCAGACAGGGCAGGGGACACCCTCTTCCAGCGTCTGAGCCAGCAGACCCGCCTGCGCATCCAGAAAGGCACGCTCCAGTGTGTCACGGGCAGAATGGGCCTCGGTCTGTCTGACCGCCGCCTGCCGGTAGGCCTCCTGCGCGGTGCGTGCGGTTGTGTTCCGGTGCTGGCACTCTGTCAGGCTCCGGGCCAGCTCGTTCAGCGCGGTTTCCCGCTGGGCAAGACGGGCCGCTTCTGCCTCCAGCTCCACCCGGCGGGTGTCGGCATCGGCCAGAGCGGCAAGCTCTGCTTCAGAAGCCGTGAGTGCCGCATCCAGTGCTTCCAGCGTTTTGCGCCGGGTGCTGGCCTTGGCGGATTCCAGCTGGGCGGTGCTACGGGCCTTGGCCAGCTCTCCGGCAACCTCCTGCCGCTGGCGCTCTGCCTGCTCTGCCGCGCCCAGCGTGGTCTGTAACCTGCTCAATTGCCTGTCCAGCGCAGCCAGCGCGTCTGCGGCCTGTGCGGCGGCGGCTTCCTGCCGGGCGGTCAGCCCCTCCAGCAGGGTGGTCACTGGGTCCGGCGGCATCTGCGCCGAAAGTGTCCCCAGTGCTTTGGCCTCCGGGTCGGCGGCATCATACGAGATGCCCGCAAGCACTGCGTCCAGCTTTGCGTTCAGGGCGGCGCGTTGGGCCGTGAGGGCAGAGTTCTCCTCGGCCAGCGCCTCCTGCAGTTTCTGGTAGCGCTGGGTGCGGAACAGCTTCCGGAAGATCTTGCTCCGCTCCTCGGTGGTGGCGTTGAGCAGGCGGGTGAACTGTCCCTGCGCGATCATGGCGATCTGGGAAAACTGGTTGTAGTCCAGCCCGATGATATCAATGACAGCGGCAGTCACCTCCTTGGCTTTGGTCACAGGCGGGCGGCCGTCGGCATAGGTCAGGGCGGCATCTGCTTTTTCAGTGGTAAACCCCTCGCCCCGTGCCTTGGGGCGCAGATACTCCGGGTTGCGCCGGACGGTGTACCGCTGCCCCCGCACCTCAAATTCCAGCTCCACAAAGGTGGGGGTGCCGGGGTCCGCGTATTTGCTGCGGAGCATGGCCCCATCCCGCACGCCGCCGCTGGAATGATCGTACAGGGCGTAGGTGATGGCATCGAACAGGGTGGTCTTGCCCGCGCCGGTGTCGCCGGTGACAAGGTAGAGCCCGCCTCTGCCCAATTGCTCCAGCGGCAGGGTGGTGGTGCCTGCATAGGGGCCAAAGGCCGAGAGGGTCAGCTTGAGCGGTCTCATGCGTCCTCCTCCTTCCAGATGCTTTCAATGAGCTGCTGGCAGAAAGCCGCCTGCTCATGGGTCAGGGGCTGGTTGTTCTGCAGCTGGTAAAAATCTGCAAAGTGCTCCAGCGGTGTTTTCTGTTCGGCCTTTGCAGGGGCATCCAGCTCCTGCCGGGTCTGGGTGCGGCGGTTGTCGTAATCCAGCCGCATCAGGTTGGGGTAGATGACCCGCAGGCGGGCCAGTGCCTCGGGGATGTCCTGCTCATCGGTCAGGGTGATGTGCAGGTAATCGTCCACGGCGGTGCCCTCGTAATTGCGGCGGTCGGTCAGCTCCATGTAGCTGCCGCGCAGCTCCCGCAGATCGTGCCGGGGCACCAGCGGTTCGGCGGCAATGGTCACGCTGCCCTTTTCGTCCAGCTCCACAAAGGTCACGCTCTTGTGCTGGCTGGCCTCCGAGAAAGAATACTTCAGCGGCGTTCCGCAGTAGCGCAGGGTGTCCCGGCCCACCTTCTGGGGGCTGTGCAGATGCCCCAGCGCCACATAGTCAAACTTGTCGAACAGGGCGGCATCCACCCAGTCGATGCCGCCCACGCTGGGCTCCTCGCTCTCGCAGGAGGCAGCTCCTGCCACGAACTGGTGTGCCACCAGCACACTGCGGCGGGCCGGGTCAGGCGAACAGTGATCCAGCACACAGGCAAGGGCATCGTTGTAGCTCTCAATGGGCGCGTCCGGCCAGACGTGCCGCACCATAGCGGGCTTCAAAAAGGGCAGTAAGTACAGATCGACCGGGCCGTGTGCGTCGGTGAGGGTGATGGGCTCCGGCGGCCCGGAAAACACCGGTGAGACGTAGACCCTGCTTTCGGCCAGCAGGGCAGAGCCAAAGGCCACCCGGTCAGCGGAATCGTGGTTGCCCGAGATGGCGAACACCGGCAGTTCCCGGCGGGAAAGCTCGGTGAGGAACCAGTCCAGCAGGCGGACCGCCTCGGCAGGCGGCACGGGCTTGTCGTACAGGTCACCGGCCAGCAGCACGGCATCCACGGGGTGGGAATCGAGCAGGGATAAGATCTGCTCTAAAATATAGCGCTGGTCGTCCAGCATGGAGAACTCGCAGACCCGTTTGCCCAGGTGCAGGTCGGAGAGGTGGAGAAAACGCATGGGGAAGCCCCCTTTCTAAAAGGATGGCTCTATTATACCACGGAATGTTCTCTTTTGCGTGCCAAAAGAGAACCAGAAAAGCACCCGCTACTTTCGAAGCGCGGGAGGCACGAACTAGGGGCTGCTCGCCCCTAGTAACCCCAAAGCAGAGGGCTCCGAACAAAAATGCTGGAGATTCCCGCCTGTCGGCGTGAAGATCTCTTAACCGCATTTTTGCCCGGAGCCGATTGAAATTTTTAACTAGCGGGGAACAGCTTCTCCCAGGTGGCTTTACCCACAGCACCGTCAGCGTTCAGGCCATTGCGGCGCTGGAACCGCTGAACAGCGGCGGCAGTCCGGGAGCCGAACTTTCCGTCCGTGCCGATCTTCTCCCCCAGCGTGTTGAGCTTCTGCTGGATGAGCCGGATGGTGCCGCCGGACATGCCGGTGCGCATCACGATGCCGGGATAGGGCACCGCCAGCCCGTGCTTTGCGGTGTACTTTGCGTAAAGGGCATTCCAGGTGTTGGCCCCGACTTTGCCGTCCATGTTCATACTGTTCCGGAGCTGGAATTCTTTCACGGCGTTTTCGCTCCTGGTGCCAAAGTGGCCGTCTATGGTCAGTGCGGGGTAATAGCTGCACTGGTCACGCACGCCGTTCAGCCAGGTCTGCACCAGAGCTTCGTCCGGGCCGTAGGAGCCCTTTTGGATCAACGAATAATAAGCGGGGATCGCCATTGTGGTCACACTCCTTCCACGACAGCGTATGCAGCGCAGTGGGGAGGTGTGCCATAGCGTTTTTTGCCCTCTCCGTCTTTGCTTCGCGCCTGAGAGGGCGAGGCTGTTTCGACCAGCACCTGATCCTCCCGGCTTGCCGTCACCCGCTGCCACCACTCCACGCATTTGAACCGCACCACATACCCCCCACACACCAGATCGTTTTCCTCCGGCAGGGCGTAGGTGCCGCAGGCAGAGCGGCACAGCCCCGGGTAGAGCACGCACCACCAGTTTTTGCCGTGGCGGGCGTTGCCGCCCAGGTCGATGCGCAGGGCCTGATACCGCCCGGCGGGCAGGATGCCGGTGGAATAGCGGGTGGTATCAAAGTACATTTCCACCAGCTGTACCGTAACGGTGGAAAAAATCCCCCGTCCTGCCAGCACGGCCCGGGCCGTCAGCTCCAGCGCAGGCAGGTTCTCTGCCGCCCAGCGCAGGGCGGCAGGCTTGTCCTGTGCGGTGCAGCGGGCATCGGCGTAGGCCAGAACGGCATCCCGCACGGCGAGCTTGGCGGTCTGGTCGGCAGGGGAATCGCTGTCGGCCCGGATGTGGAAGCGCAGGGTGTCGGCACAGAGGAGGACCCCGGTGTCCAGCTGCGTCTGCCCCCAGCGCAGGGCAGCAGGCAGGGCGCTCAGAAGCAGCGCAAGGGAAAGCACGGCGCACCCCAGCGCCATCTCACGGCGGGTGAGCGTGCGGGAAAAGAATGGCAGCATAAAAACAGGCCCCTTTTCTGGAAATGATAACCAGAGAATGGGCCTGTTTGACACATTTTATTCTGATACTTGATTTTTGCAGTGAAGTCTGACTGTAATGCCAAGGGCTCCCCCTTCGGGGGAGCTGGCAATGCGAAGCATTGACTGAGAGGGTTGTTCCTTTTAGTTCTTCAGGGACTGCATGGGAGCCGGCAGGCGGCCGCCGCGGTTGATGAACACCGAGGGGTCACGCTGATTCACCGGCATGATGGGGCCATAGCCCAGCAGACCGCCGAAATCCAGGATCTCGCCTGCCTTGCGGCCGATGGCGGGAATGACGCGGACGGCGGTGGTCTTGCTGTTTACCATGCCAATGGCGGCTTCGTCGGCGATCAGGGCGCTGATGACAGCGGGGGTGGTATCGCCGGGGATGATGACCATATCGATGCCCACCGAGCAGACAGCCGTCATGGCCTCCAGCTTCTCGATGGTCAGGCAGCCGCATTCGGCGGCATGGATCATGCCGTCGTCCTCGCTGACGGGGATAAAGGCACCGGAGAGGCCGCCCACATGGTTGGAGGCCATCACGCCGCCCTTCTTCACAGCATCGTTCAGCAGGGCCAGGCAGGCCGTGGTGCCGCAGCAGCCGCAGGTCTCAAGGCCCATCTCTTCCAGAATGTTGGCCACGCTGTCGCCCACAGCAGGGGTGGGGGCCAGCGAAAGGTCGATGATGCCTGCGGGCACGCCCAGAGCCTTGGAGGCCAGATTGGCCACCAGCTGGCCCACGCGGGTGATCTTGAAGGCGGTGCGCTTGACCAGTTCCGCCACCTCGTCGATGGGAGCATCCTTGGGCAGCTTTGCCAGCGCGGCGCGCACAGCGCCGGGGCCGGAAACGCCGACATGGATCTCACAGTCGGGCTCGCCGGGGCCGTGGAATGCACCGGCCATGAAGGGATTGTCCTCGGGTGCGTTGCAGAACACCACCAGCTTTGCCGCGCCGATGCACTGGCGGTCGGCGGTCAGCTCGCTGGCCTTCTTCACGGCTTCGCCCATCAGCTTGATGGCATCCATGTTCAGGCCTGCCTTGGTGGCACCGATATTCACCGAGCTGCACACGATGTCGGTCTCGGCCAGTGCGCGGGGGATGGACTCGATCAGGCGGCGGTCACCGGCCGAGAAGCCCTTGTGCACAAGGGCGGTGTAGCCGCCCACAAAGTTCACGCCCACCTTTTTGCCTGCGGCATCCAGTGCCTTGGCAAAGTCCACGGGGTCTGCATCGGGGCAGGCACCCAGCAGCATGGCAATGGGGGTGACGCTGATCCGCTTGTTGATGATGGGAATGCCGTACTCGGCGCTGATATGCTCCACGGCGGGCACCAGATCGGCTGCCTTGGTGGTGATCTTGTTGTAAATTTTTTCGCAGGCCTTCTTCGGGTCCGGATCAATGCAGTCCAGCAGGCTGATGCCCATGGTGACCGTGCGCACGTCCAGATTGTCCTGCGTGAACATCTCGATGGTCTCGAGGATGTCGCCGGTATTCATCATGCTCATAAGAGTATCCTTTCTGAGCCTCTCCGTCATTGCTTCGCAATGCCACCTCTATTAAGGGAGCTGGCGCAAAGCGTCTGAGAGGTCTTGTCTGTTAGATGGTATGCATCGCGTCAAAAACTTCCTGACGGGTCAGATTGATCTGCATCCCCATCTCCTTGGCCAGAGCATCGGTGCGGGCGTGCAGCTCCTCATGGCTGACGCTGCACTTGGAGATGTCCACCAGCATGATCATGGCAAACATGCCCTGCAGAACGCTCTGGGTCACATCCTCAATGTTGATGTTCAGCTCGCAGCAAAGGGCGGCCACTTTGGCAACAACGCCCACGGTATCGTGTCCGATGACGGTGATAAACGCTTTCATATTCCTTACCCCCATTGTTTCTGGTAAAAACCCCTCAGGCGCTTCGCGCCAGCCCCCCTGGTAGTGGGGCCTCTGGCGTTGCGTGGAGTTTTGCAAGTTCCCCGTTCCGCACAAACTGTATCATTCTGCCAAGGCCGCCCCTATTAGGGGAGGTGGCAAAGCCGTCAGGCTTTGACGGAAGGGTTTAATTTCAGTATAGCAGATTTGCCGATTTTTGAACACTCTTTTTGGAAAAAAGAGCAGTTTTCAGGCGGAAAAGACATTCTATACCGCTTTGGTGTAAAAAAATAAGATGCAAAGCGGCGATTCTTGTGCTATACTGAAAAATAACAGCGGGGCGGGTGCGCCCGCCCGCGCAAAACAAAGGAGAAACGACCATGGAACAGCTTTTGAAGATTCTGGAAGACAATGCGCGGCTGCCCATTGAGGACATTGCCACCATGCTGAATAAATCCCCCGCCGAGGTGGCGGCTATGATCGACCTGGCCCGGGCGCAGGGCATCATCAAGGGCTACAAGACCCTTGTGGACTGGGAAAAGGCCGGGGTGAACCGGGTGGAAGCGGTCATCGAGCTGAACGTCAGCCCCAAGAAGAGCCGCGGCTTTGATGAGATCGCAGCCACCATTGCCGCCTTTGACGAGGTGGAGAGCGTGCTGCTGATGAGCGGCGGCTATGACCTGCAGCTGGTCATCAAGGGCCAGACCTTCCAGGAGATCGCCCTGTTCGTGGCAAAGCGCCTGAGCCCGCTGGACGATGTGCTGTCCACTGCCACCCATTTTGTCCTGCGCACCTATAAAAAAGAGGGCCGCCTGTATCAGGACGAAGAGATCGATGAAAGAGAGTGCACGGTTCTGTGATGGATTACGATAAACTGATCGCGCCTGCCGCACGGGAGATGCGCCCCTCCGGCATCCGCAAATTCTTCGATCTGGCCGCTGATATGCCCGAGTGCATCAGTCTGGGCGTGGGCGAGCCGGATTTCAAAACACCGTGGGCTGTGCGGGAAGCAGGCATCGAGAGCCTGGAGCATGGCCGCACCCGCTACACCGCCAACGCAGGCCTGAAAGAGCTGCGGGCGGAGATCTGCAGATATCTGGAGCGCCGGATGCACCTGCACTACGACCCCCTGCGGGAGGTGCTGGTGACCGTGGGCGGCAGCGAAGCCATTGATATGTGCATCCGCGCCATCGTGCAGCCCGGGGATGAGGTGATCATCCCGGAGCCCTGCTTTGTCTGTTATGAGCCCATCACCACCCTGTCCGGCGGTGTGCCGGTGCATGTGCCCTGCCGCCAGGAGGATGAGTTCCGCCTCAGGCCCGAGGCCCTGAAAGCCGCCATCACCCCCAAGACCAAGCTCCTTATCATGCCGTTCCCCAACAACCCCACCGGTGCGGTGATGGAGCGGGAGGATCTGGAAGCCATTGCGGAGGTCCTGCGGGATACCAACGTCATGGTGCTTTCGGATGAGATCTACGCCGAGCTGAACTACGGCCTGCGGCCCCATGTCTCCATTGCCACCCTGCCCGGCATGGCCGAGCGGACCATTGTGGTGAATGGTTTTTCCAAGAGCTATGCCATGACCGGCTGGCGCTTGGGCTATGCCTGCGGCCCGGCTCCCATCATCAAAATTATGACCAAGATCCACCAGAGCGCCATTATGAGCGCCCCCACCACCAGCCAGTATGCGGCCATCACCGCCCTGCGGGAGTGCGACGGCGAGATCGACAAGATGCGGGACGAGTACAACATGCGCCGCCGTCTGGTGGTGCACGGCTTTAATTCTATGGGCCTGACCTGCTTTGAGCCGCGGGGTGCATTCTACGCCTTCCCCTGCATCAAGAGCACCGGCATGACCAGCCAGGAGTTCTGCACAAAGCTGCTGGAGCAGAAGCATGTTGCGCTGGTGCCCGGCGATGCCTTTGGCGCATCCGGCGAGGGCTACTGCCGTGTTTCCTATGCTTACAGCG
The DNA here is from genome assembly GCF_022750605.1 of Faecalibacterium sp. BCRC 81149. Taxonomy (NCBI): domain Bacteria; kingdom Bacillati; phylum Bacillota; class Clostridia; order Eubacteriales; family Oscillospiraceae; genus Faecalibacterium; species Faecalibacterium sp. BCRC 81149. Next base: position 43,942 of record NZ_QXJA01000008.1, read on the forward strand.
TGGAGCACTTGACCGAGGCCATGAAGCGTATCCGGGAGTTCCTGAAAGAAAACGGCATCAACAGCGGAGAGCAGTGAGGAGGAAGAACGATGGCAAAACTGAACAGTGTGACCGTTCTGGCCCCGGCCAAGCTGAATCTGGCGCTGGACGTAGTGGGCCTGCTGCCCAACGGCTACCATAACCTGGATATGACGATGCAGGCCATCACCCTGTACGAGCGGGTGGTGCTGCGCCGCAGCCAGAACCTGAGCCTGACCTTGCCGGGCAGCCCGGTGGCCGCCAACGATTCCAACACGGCCATCAAGGCGGCGCTGGCCTTCTTCCACTACACCGGCCTGCTGGCGGGTGTAGAGATCACCATTTACAAGAATGTGCCGGTGCGTGCCGGTATGGCGGGCGGCAGCGCCGATGCCGCCGGTGTGCTGGTGGGCCTGAACGTCCTTTACGGCGCAAAGCTCTCCATGAGTGAGCTCTGCGCGCTGGGGGCAAAGATCGGCGCGGATGTGCCCTTTGCCCTGATGGGCGGCACCTGCCGGGTGCAGGGCGTGGGCGATGTGATGAAAGCCCTGCCGCCCTGCCCGGACTGCTGGTTCACGGTGGTCATGCCCGATTACGGCGTTTCCACCCCGGAAGCCTTTGCCGCTTATGATAAAGTGGGCAGCAGCACCCACCCCGACTGCGAAGCCCAGGAAAAGGCGATCCGCGCCGAGGATCTGGCGGGTGTGTGTGCCGCCGCAGGCAACGCGCTGGAGGAATGCAGCGGTGCCAGAGACAACGAGGCCATCAAGACCGCGCTGAAAGAGAACGGCGCTGTCACTGCCCTGATGACCGGCAGCGGCGCGGCAGTATTTGGCATCTTTGAGAGCGAAGAAGCTGCCCGAAGCGCCGCCGAGGCTGTCAAGGCACAGTGGCCGCAGGTGTATGTGGCACGGCCCGATCGGGGCGGCGCGCGGGTCGTCAGCCCGAAGTGGATGCTGTAACATGCATAACCTCCTTTCCAATGGGGAAAACTGCCCAAAGGAAAGGAGGTCTTTTTGTGCAGACCTTTTATAAAGTGTGCCTGATCCTGATGATCATTGGCGGCATCAACTGGGGGCTTGTGGGCCTGTTCCAGTTTGACTTTGTGGGCTGGCTGCTGGGCGGCAGCAGCTCCATCTGGTCGCGCATCGTGTTTACGGTGGTGGGCGTGGCCGCTGTCTGCGGCATCCCGGGGCTGTTTGCAGAAGAACCGGAAGAATAAAAAACGGCTGCTGCACGGAAAAAATGTGCAGCAGCCGTTTTTTGTGGATTCAGTTATCCCAACCCACCAGATCGGGCAGGGTGAGGGTCTCATCCGAGCAGTGGGGGTCTGCAGGGCCGTCGGTGGGGGCGGTTGCCTTTTCCACAGCCCGCACGATCTCGCTGATGGCGGCGCAGTCCTCGGGCAGGTCGGTCTGGCTGCGGCCCGAGTGGGTGAACAGGATCTGGCCCAGATGGCCCACCACCAGCGTCAGCGGCAGCAGCTGAGGGGCTTTGGTGTCGTAGTGGTAACCGGCATCTCTGGCGGCCTTGTAGATCTTCTGGGCCGCAAAGCTCCAGCTCAACAGGCCGCGGGTCTGCTCTACGCCCAGGTAGCCGTACAGCACGCCGGGGCCGTCGCAGATGACAGGAAAGGGGAAATCTGAGCCGTGGGTGGCCTTTGCCACCGCCTGCGCCGAGGAACGCACCACACAGACAAGCCGTGCCCCCTTGAGCTGGGGCAGCGTTTTCAGGTAGCGGGTGATATATTCGCGGCTGACAGGGTGGTCGAACCCGGGCAGGAAGATCATGCACAGCGGATGCTCCCCCTCGCACAGGGCGTAAAAATCATTGCCCGGCACCGTGGGGGTGTCGTAGGTGAAACGGGGGATGCTCGTCCCCACCAGATGTTCGCTTTTCATACCGCAATGCACATCCTTTCCGCAAGAACCTCTCCGGCATCGCTGCACAATGCCGTATCCCCTGCTGGGGGTGCGGGGGCATCAGCGCCTGAGAGGTCGTCCTATAAAAAAATCCACACACTGGCCTTGTGGCAGGCCAGCGGTGGATGCAATGCTATAAAAAGATCCCGCCCGGTCGTCTGCGGCAATCAAACCTACCCTTACGGACAGGTGGGTGCCCTGTCGCCGGATTCACGCTTCCTCATCGAACCTCCATGGTCGACCCATGGCGGGGAGGTCTGCAATCCGCCGGAGAACTCCGGGCTCCCGTTGAATGATTAGTAGGATCATATAAACCGCAACAAATCGCGCCGGGCAGGAAGTCTTGCCTGGGAATCTGTCTGTGCTGGGGAATTACTCGATCTCAAACTGGTCGCTCAGGCGCTGCTCAAACAGCTTGCTGACTTCCATCAGAGTCTCGTCATCCTCCACAACGTCCAGATATTCGCCCTCGCTGTCCTCGCCCACGCTCAGGATGACCAGCTGTGCGTCCTCGTTGACATCTTCTTCATCCTCTGCGTATTCGACAACTGCAAGGTAATGCACGCCCTTATGGTCCAGTGCATCAATCACTTCAAACGTGACCTCATTGCCGTCCTCATCCTCAAGAGTCATCAGATCGGGCTGATATTCCTCTTCGGTGTTCGGGTTCTTGATCTCTTCTGCCATAAGATACGTTCTCCTGTCTATCCAAACCCAATCAAAGGGATGGTACTCAAATAAAATTACGCACACAGCCCAGGATCTGCTGCGTTCCCGCCGTCCCTTGCTGTGCTTATAGTGTAGCGTTTTTTTGCCTGCTCGTCAAGATGTTTTTCGCACAGAAAATGCACGACAAATTTTCACGCATTTCCCTCTCGCTTCCCGGGCAGAAATATGCTATACTGAATTCTGCGTATCTCCCGCGTGCGGGGGAACTGCTATCAGAATATGAACGGAGGGATCTGTTTATGAATAAGACCCGTGTCCGGCTGGCGGCGCTGCTGCTGGCCGTGAGTTTTGCACTGTCCGGCTGCAGCCTTGTGAAAAACATCGGCGGCAGCAGCGGAGCCGGAACAAAGACCATCACCCGCCCGGCGGTGGAATCGGCCGAGCTGCAGTTCACCCACCCGGCAGCGGGGGAACCCGTGGCGGTGTTCGATACCACGGCGGGTGTGTTCAAGGCCGTGCTCTTCCCGGAGCAGGCCCCGCAGGCCTACGATAATTTTGTGGGTCTGGTGCAGGCGGGCTACTATAACGGCCTGACCGTGACCCGTGTGGAGCAGGATTTTGTGGTGGAGGCCGGGCAGGGAACTGACGGCAAGGGCACCACCATCTGGAACGGCAGCCGCTACCCGGCTGAGGCCACCGACAAGCTCCACCATTATTCCGGTGCCCTCTGCATGGCGGCGGACTCCTCCGGCCAGTGCGCCAGCGTCTTTTATATCATGTCCACTCTGCCCGGCGGGGATTCCGTCACCCAGGAACTCACTGACCAGATGAACAGTGCAGGTTACCGCGCTGAGGTTGTTTCGGCCTACCAGACCGTTGGCGGCGCGCCCTACCTCGACTACACCGATACCGTGCTGGGCCAGGTGTACGAGGGGATGGACGTGGTGGACACCATCGCTCAGGCCGCCGTGGGTGAGAACCAGAAGCCCACGGAAACGATCACCATCAACAGCGTCAGCATTGAGACATATCAGGCGCAGTAACAACTGAAAATGACAAAACCGGCTTTCCCGTGACATTACCCATATAAACGAAAAAGAGGCGCTGAAAAGCGTCTCTTTTTGCTTCCGGTTCAAATTTCGCCGGGGTGCTCCTTGCGCCAGGCGAGGTAATCCTCCAGAATGACCGTGGCGCTGACGGAATCCAGAATGGCCTTGCGGTGGGCACCAAAAGTCCCCACCTCGTCCAGGATATCAGCGGCTTCACAGGTGGACTGCCGCTCGTCCCACATCCGCACGGGCAGGCCGCTCCAGATCTGCAAAGTCTTGCCCAGCTTGCGGCTCTTCTCGGCGCGCTCGCCCTCGGTGCCGTCCATGTTGAGCGGCAGGCCCACCACAATGAGCTCTGCCTTCTGCTCCTGGGCAATGCGGCAGACCTCGGCGGCCACCTTGGGCCGGGCCTTCAGGGTGATCTGGGGGGTGATGGGCGTGGTCAGGAACTCGGTGGGGTCGCAGACCGCAAGCCCCGTGCGGCTGGCACCGTAATCAACTGCTAGAATCTTCATGGGGAAGTGCCCCTCCTGTTTTGCTGTTTTTCCTCAGTTTACCACAGAATAGATTTTTCTTCAATTTTGCGGTACAATAAACTCAATTATTATCCATTGCGCAGGGCTGACCCGATATGCCAAAGGCTCTCCCTTCGGGAGAGCTGGCAAAGCCGCAGGCTTTGACTGAGAGGGTGAGCTCGTTATAGAAAGTGAGAAAACAATGTTACAGCTACTTCTGGGCGGCTCCGGCAGCGGAAAAACAACGCTGCTGTACCAGCGCATCCGCGCCCGGGCCGAAAAAGGGGAAAAAAGCATTCTGCTGGTGCCGGAACAATTCACTTCCAGCACCGAGGGCCGCATCTACCGTGAGCTGGGGGATGCCCTGTCCGGCATGGTGGAGAGTTTTTCTTTTACCAGTCTGGCAGAAAAGATCCTTTCCACCGAGGGCGGCGCGGCGGTGCAGACCCTCTCTGACGCAGGCCGTGCCGTGCTGGTGCGCCGGGCGCTGGAGGAGCTGCAGGACAATGTCCACTATTATCACCGCCACCGGCGCAGTGCGGCTTTTTGCCAGATGGCGGCTCAGACCATCGACGAGCTGAAGAGCGCGGGCCTTTCCGGCCAGCAGCTGGCACAGCTGGCCGGTGCCTGCGGAGCCGAGAGCGGTAAGCTCAGTGAGCTGGCCCTCATCTTTCAGGGCTACGAGACCCTGCTGGCCCGCAGCGGCATGGATCCCTCTGACCGGCTGGAGCTGGCCGGAGCCCGGCTGGAGGAAGCACTGGCCCGGCACAGCCTGCCGGAGTTTCTGCGGGACCGGGCGGTGTTCATTGATGAGTTCGATACCTTCAACGCCCCCAAAAAGCGGCTGCTGGGGGCTATGCTGGCGGCGCTGCCCAGCGTGACGGTGGCCCTCTGCGATGACGGAGCCCCCCTGCTGCCCGGTGACCTGAGCCTGTTCTCCGGGGCCAAGCAGGTGGCGGCGCAGCTGCGCCAGCTGGCCCGGAAAAACGGGGCAGAGGTGGCCGTTCCGCAGCTGTTGCGCAAGGACCTGCGCCACCGGAACGCCCCGGGCCTTGCTGCAGTGGCAGAGCTGCTGGAGACCGGCAGCTGCACCGCGGATGCCCCGGCGGGCGAGGTGCGGCTTTTTGCCGCGCCCAGCCGGGAGGAGGAGGCCCGTGCCGCTGCCGGTGCCATCCGGCGGCTGATGCGGCAGGGCGTGCGGTGCGGAAAGATCGCTGTGGTCTGCCGCGATATCGCCAAGTATCGTGCCGCTGTCCGGTATGAATTCCGGATGGCGGAGATCCCTCTGTACTGCGATGAACCCACCACCCCGGAATTCAGCGCCCCGGCCACGGCGGTGCGGGCCCTGCTGGAGATCGCCCGGGGAGCCGACCTGACCGAGAACCTGACCACCCTTGCCAAGACCGGCCTGTGTGCCCTGAGCGAGGAGCAGGTCTGCGCGCTGGAAAACTATGCCTACACCTGGGCCCCCACGGCGGCGGCCTGGCGGGAGAAGTTCGAGCGCAGCCCCAAGGGCTTTGGGGAACAGGAGCTGACCGAAGAAGATCTCCGCAACCGGGAGCAGGCAGAATATGCCCGCGCCCTGCTCGTGGGGGCAGTGGATGCATTCCGGGCCAAGGTGCGCGGGGTCAACGCCGAGGCCATCAGCCGGGCGGTGTATTTCTGCCTGAAAACGCTGGGGGCTGAGGAACAGCAGGCCGCTCAGGTAAAGGCCATCCGCGCGGGCCGGGGCATCCCGGCGGCGGAGGAAGCCGCCCGGGAGTGGAACGTGGTCATGGGGCTGCTGAACGAGATGGCCCATCTGCTGGGGGAGCAGACCGTGACTGTGGCCGAATACGAGGATCTGTTCGGGCTGCTGCTCCGCTCGTCCGACCTGGGGCACATCCCCCAGACCCTGGACGCGGTGGTGCTGGCCAGCGCAGGCAAGATGCGTCTGGACGCGCCGGACTATGTGTTTGTGCTGGGGCTGGCCGAGGGGGAATTCCCGGCCGCGCCCGGCGAGGTGGGTCTGCTGACCCACGCCGACCGCGATGCCCTGATGGCGCAGGAAATCGACCTGCCCGACTGCTTTGAGAACCGTGTGGTGCGTGAGCAGGTCTGCTTCTACAAGGCCCTGACCGCCCCTGCAAAGGGGCTGTGGCTCAGCTGGCCCAAGGGGCAGGGGCAGACCCTCTGCGCTGCGCTGGAACCCCTCGTGGAAGCGCTGGCCCCTGCTGCCCCGGAGCTGGAACTGACGGACCTTGCGGCCACCCCTGCAGATGGGCTGGACTGTCTGGGCGGCGGCTGGCCCCTGACGGAGACCGAGCGCGCCAGCCTGACAGAGGCTCTGCACACCCCCGGCGAGACCGAGCCGCAGGGCCTTGCCCTGCTGCGCCGGATGGCCGACACTGCCCCCCGGCAGGTGCATGACCTGCCTGCGCTGGAAGCGCTGCTGGGGCGGAAGCTGCGCATTTCGCCCAGTCAGCTGGAAAAATATTATACCTGCCGCTACGGCTACTTTTTGCAGTATGTGCTGGGGCTCAGGCCCCGCCGCCGGGCCGAGCTTTCCGCCGACCAGAGCGGTACCCTGATGCACTGGGTGCTGCAGATGGCGCTGGACCCTCACCCCGGCCCGGACAACCCCATGGCGGCGCTGCAGCCCTTTATGGAGCTGGACGATGAGGCCATGGCGAGCCTTGCCGCGCTGCTGGTGGACGAGTACGCCAAACGCTATCTGCCCGAGGATACCGCCCGCTTTGCCTATCTGCTCTCCCGCCTGAAAAAAAGCATGACAAGCCTGCTGCTCTACCTGCGGGATGAGCAGCGGCAGTCCAGTTTCAAGCCCGTGGCCTGTGAGCTGAAGATCGGCCGGGGCGAGGATGCCGTGCCTGCCCAGGTGTATCACCTGTCGGACGGGCGCACCGTCCAGCTGGTGGGCACCGTGGACCGTGCCGACGAGTGGGTGGAGGAGGACGGCACCCGCTGGGTGCGGGTGGTGGACTACAAGACCGGCACCAAAAAGCTGGACCTGAAGGAGGTCTACTGCGGTCTGGACTGCCAGATGCTGCTCTACCTGTTCAGCCTGACCCGGGATAAAAGCGGCCGCTTTACAGGGGCGGAACCGGCGGGTGTGCTCTACCTGCTGGCCGACCCGGCCCCTGAGACCACCACCCGCGAAAAGGCGGCTCACAGTGTGGAATACAAGCTGGACGGTCTGGTGCGGGACGAGCAGAAGCTGTTCGATGCCATGGATGCCGACGAGACCGGCAGATACCTGCCCTTCTCCTATTACAAAGGCGCGCCCAGCCCCTACCAGAAGGACAAGCGGGCAGACATCGCCAAGCTGAACCGCATCCAGCTGCATCTGGATGATCTTGTGACCCGGATGGGCCAGCAGCTCTATGAGGGGCAGATCGCCGCCGAGCCGCTGATCACGGGCCGGAGCCCCTGCCAGTGGTGTGATTACGGATTTGTCTGCTGCCACGAGACCGGTATCGGGGAGCGGGCGCTGGAGGCCCCCGCAAAGCCCTTTGAGGCTCCCGGGCAGCCCGAAGAGGGAGAGGAGGAACAGGCATGAGTGAACCCAAGTGGACCCCCGCCCAGCAGGCCACCATCGAGGACCGGGGCGGCGCGCTGCTGGTGAGCGCGGCGGCGGGCAGCGGCAAAACGGCTGTTCTGACCGAGCGGGCTGTCCGGCTCATCACCGACCCGGAGCATCCCGTGGATGCGGACCGTCTGCTCATCGTTACCTTTACCAATGCGGCGGCGGCAGAGCTGCGGGCCCGCATCGGGCAGGCGCTTCTGAAGCGCAGTCAGGCGGAACCCGGCAATGGCGCGCTGCGCCGCCAGCGGATGCTGCTGCAGCGCGCGCCCATCTGCACCATCGATGCCTTCTGTCTGGACCTGCTGCGCAAGCATTTTCAGGCGCTGGATATCCCGCCGGACTTTTCCCCCGCAGACCCCGGCAGTGTGGAGCTCCTGCGGGCCTCTGCCCTGAGCGAGACACTGGAAAATGCCTACCGTGATCCGGATTTCTGTGCCTTTGCCGACCTCTACGGCAAGGGCCGCACCGACCGTGCGGCGGGGGAGACGATCCTGCATGTCTACGATTTTCTGCGCGCCCTGCCCGATTACGACAAAAAGCTGGACGAATTTCTGGCTCCGTGGCAGGAGGAAAATGGTTTTGCTGCCACCTGCTGGCATGATCTGCTGCTGGCCGAAGCTGCCCGCAGTGCCCGGGCGGCAGGGGAGCTGTTCCGCGCTGCGCTGGCTGACTGCCCGGGCGACCGGGAGCAGGAGCTGGCCGATGCCGAGGAAAAGAAAACGCCCTCTGCCCGGGAAAAGGCAAAGAATGCCGTGCTGGAAAAATATACCGATGCACAGGAACGGCTGGACAAGGCTGCCGCCCTGCTGGGCAGGGTGGAACAGCTGGCCGTGGCGGGGGAGTGGACCCCGCTTTACGATCTGCTGACCCCCTATGTGCTGGGCATGGAGGAGCTGCCCGGCCTGAAAGGGATGAAAAAGCGGCTGAACGGCGAACACAAAAAAGTCATCCGCACCCGCGCCGATGAGGGCGCGGCCCTGTTTGCGCAGATCCTTGAGCAGATCCCCTGCAGTGAAGAGGAGGCTGAGGCAGACCGCAGGGCCGCAGAGCCCCGCCTGCGGGCACTGTTCGCGGCGGTGCGGGATTTCGATGCCCGGTTCTCGGCCAAAAAGCGGGACCGGAAACTGCTGGAGTTCAGTGACTTTGAGCATCAGGCCCTCCGCCTGCTCCGTGACCCGGACGGCACCCCCACTGCGCTGTGCGGGGTCATCCGGCAGAACTACGCCGCCGTGATGGTGGATGAATATCAGGACACCAACGCCCTGCAGGATGCCTTGTACCGGTGCCTTGCATCCCCGGCAGGGGACGACCTCTTTCTGGTGGGAGATCTGAAGCAGAGCATCTACCGCTTCCGGCAGGCAGACCCCAGCATCTTCCGGGAAAAACTGGACAGCTGGCCCGCCCTGCCCGGCGGCGCAGCGCGGCCCCGCCCGGCAGAGGGAACCCCCGGCACCGATGCCATGCTGGCGCTGGATGCCAACTTCCGCTCGGCTCCGCAGGTGGTGGAAGGGATCAATTTCCTGTTTGAGCGGCTCATGTCCCCGGAACTCGGTGACACGGCCTACGGCGACGGCCAGCGGCTGGTCTGCGGGGCACCCGGGGAATACACGGGCAGCGTGGAGGCGCATTTCCTGCCCGATGACACCGCCGAAACGGACGCGGGCTGGATCGCCCGGCGCATCGAGGAGATGGTGCAAAGCGGCGAGCCGGTGCGGGACGGCAGTGCCACCCGCCCGGTGCAGTACGAGGACTGCTGCATCCTGCTGGCGGCGCGCATTGATTTTCCAGCCTATGTGGAAGCATTGACTGCCCGGGGGATCCCGGTGTATGCGGATGCCCGCGAAAACCTGCTGGATGCTCCCCACATCCGGCCCCTCATCGCCCTGCTGAAGGTCATTGACAACCCGGCGCAGGATATCTATCTTGCCGCCGCCATGCTGGGCCCGCTGTTCGGTTTCACCGATGACGACCTTGTCCGCCTGCGGGCCAGAGCCGAAGAGATCCAGAAGCAGCAGGGGGAAAACGCCCCCCAGCGCATCAGCCTCTACGGCGCATTGCTGCTCACCGTGAACAGCGGGGAAGACACTCCTTTTACCGGAAAAGTCCGGGCGTTCTATGCCCGGCTGACCGAGCTGCGCCGGATGGCCCGCAGTGCCCCGGCAGAACAGCTGTTGGAGGAGATATTTGCTTCCACCGGCTACCTTGCCGCACTGGGCGTGATGGAAAACGGTGCCCGCCGCAGGGAGGATGCCCGACGGTTTGCCTCCTTCTGCGCCGGGGCCGGTTCCGGCGGCATCTCGGCGCTGGTGCGGGCCATTGACGCTGCGGCGCTGGCAGGCTCCACAGGGCAGGATACCGTGCCCGGCGGCTCCCGCCCCGGCTGTGTGACCGTGATGACCATCCACCGCTCCAAGGGCCTGCAGTTCCCGGTGGTGTTTGTGGCCGACACGGCCCGGCGCTTCAATGCCGCCGATACCCGCCAGCCGGTGCTCCTGCATCGGATATATGGAGCGGGCCTGCGCCTGCGCCCCGAGGAGGGCGAGGGCGCGTACAGGACGGCGGCTTACACGGCGCTCTCCAATGTCCACGCCGCCGAGATGCGCAGTGAGCAGATGCGCCTGCTCTATGTGGCGCTGACCCGCGCGCAGGATAAGCTCATGCTGACCGTGCCGCTGGGCATCGGAAAGACCTCCAACCCCTTTACCAGAGCGGCGGCCTTCCTCGAAGCCGGGGCGGGGCAGACGCTCTGCCGGCAGGCAAACAGCTTTGCCGACTGGCTCCGCGCGGCCCTGCTCGTCCACCCTAACGGCGGCCCTCTGCGCCGGCTGGCCGAGGATCTGGAACTGCCCTTTGCGGATACCGGGAGCACCATTACCCTGACGGTGCAGCAGGCGCTGCCCGAGGGCGTGGAGCCGCCCGACCCGGAACTGGAGGAAAGACCGCTGGCCCAGGCAGACCCGGCCCTGACCGAGGCACTGCGGCAGGGCTTTGCCTGGCAGTACCCTGCGGCGGAGCTGGCCCAAGTGCCCGCCAAGGTCAGCGTGACCGGCATCGTCCACAAGGCAGAGCAGACCACGCTGGAGCGCCCGGGCTTTCTGGCAAAGGACGGCCTGACCGCCGCCGAGATGGGCACGGCCCTCCACGCCTTCCTGGAGCACGCCGATTTTGCGGCTCTTGCGGCGGCAAAGCAGGTGGGTACGCTGGAAACGGCGATCCCCGCCGAGCGTGACCGGCAGGTGGAAGCAAAGCTCACCGCGCCCGAAATTGCGGAGAAGCTGGATGCAGGGCGCATCCGCCGCTTTGTGGAGAGCGAAGCCTTTGCGCGCATCTGTGCCGCAGATGAGGTGCTGCGGGAGCTGGACTTCATCACGGCCCTGCCTGCCGCCGAGGTGCTGACCGCTCAGGGGACTGCCCCCGCCGACAGCGCTGCCGTGGCACAGGCAAAGGTGCTGGTGCAGGGCATCGCTGATCTGGTGCTGGTGTTCCCGAACCACCTGGAGCTGCTGGATTACAAAACGGACCGCCGAAAATCCGAGGACGACTTCCTTGCCGCCTATCGCGCCCAGCTTGACCTCTATGCCCTTGCCATCAGCAAGCGTTTTGCCCCGAAACCGGTGACCTATAAGGGCATCTACTCGCTGGAACTGGGGAAGCTGATCGAGGTCAAGTGATGCTCTGCACGAATATTTTATTGCAAAATCGCGTAAAAGTGCTTGACAGGGCTTTGTGGGTGTGGTAAACTGTTCCGGTAAAGAAAGCAGCTACGGCCTGTGCCGCGCTCGCCTTGTGGGGTCGGAATCCCCGGGCTATACCCAAACACGGTTCGATTCTTTGAACGAACTGCGCTTTTGTGTGAAATTTCGCGCGGCTGTCCTGCAAATGGGCGGCCGCGTTTTCTATGCCAAATATTGCAACACTATGGATTATTGTTTGGAGGTGCATTCATTATCGCTACCGCTGGAAAGTCGAAGGAACTGGAGATCAACGGTCAGATCCGTGATCGTGAAGTTCGCCTGATCGGTGCCGATGGCGAGCAGAAGGGCGTTGTGTCCATTCAGGTGGCCATGCGCGCTGCAGAAGAAGCCGGGCTCGATCTGGTCAAGATCGCACCGCAGGCTACCCCGCCTGTGTGCAAGGTGCTGGATTACGGCAAATACCGTTTTGAACAGCAGAAGAAGGAGAAGGAAGCCAAGAAGAACCAGAAAGTGGTCGAGGTCAAGGAGACCCGCCTTTCGCTCAATATTGACACCAACGACTTCAACACCAAGCTGAACCAGACTGCCAAGTTCCTGGCTGCTGGTCACAAGGTGAAGGCTTCGATCCGCTTCCGCGGCCGTGAGATGGCGCACAGTGCTCTGGGTGCTGACGTGCTGAAACGCTTTGCCGAGGCTCTGCCCCAGGCAAGCATGGATAAGCCGCCGGTGCTTGAGGGCCGCACGATGTCCATTCTGCTGATCCCGAAACCCAATAAGGACTAATTTTAGGAGGAAACTAAAATGGCTAAGATGAAACTGAAGACGCATTCCGGCGCTAAGAAGCGCTTTAAGCTGACCAAGAACGGCAAGATCAAGCGCGGCCACGCATTCCGCAGCCACATCCTGACCAAGAAGACCACCAAGCTGACCCGTGGCTACCGTCAGCCCAACTACGTTGACAAGACCAACGCCGCTACCATCAAGAGCATGCTGCCCTACGCCTAAGTGCGAGCCGCAGGCAAAGACATTCTAAGAGATAACTAAAGGAGATATAAAAAATGGCACGTATCAAGGGCGCAACCATGACTCACAAACGTCGTAAGAAGATGCTGAAGCTGGCTAAGGGCTTCTATGGCTGCAAGAGCAAGCACTTTAAGATGGCCAAGCAGCAGGTCATGAAGAGCGGCAACTACGCTCTGGCTGGCCGCCGCATGAAGAAGCGCCAGTTCCGCAACCTGTGGATCTGCCGCATCAACAATGCAGTTCGTCCCCTGGGCATGAACTACTCCACCTTCATGGCTGGCCTGAAGAAGGCAGGCATCGAGCTGAACCGCAAGATGCTGAGCGAGATGGCCATCAACGATCCTCAGAGCTTTGCTGCTCTGGTCGAGACCGTGAAGAACGCCTGATAAAGACCTGAAAGACGCCCGCGCGTAGTAAAATACGCGGGCGTCCTTTTTGTATATTTTAGTATCTTCTGGAGGACCGCATGGAAAAGATCACCAGCCGGGAAAACGCAAAGATCAAATATGCCTGCCGCCTTGCTTCCAGCGGGGCGTTCCGGCGCAGTGAGGGGAAATTTCTGGCCGAGGGCCGCAAGCTCTGCCCGGAGCTCTGCCGCGGCGCGGCGCTGGAGACCCTGTTCTGCACCGAGGCAGCGTTGGAAAAGTGCCCGGAGCTGGCCGAGCTGCCCGGGGAGCACTATCTGGTGGAGGACCATGTGGCCGATAAGCTGGCCGATGTGGGCACCCATCAGGGCGTGTTCGGCGTGTTCCGCACCCCGGTGCACACGCTGGACGAGGCAAAGACCGGCGGGCGGTATCTGGCGCTTGAGCGGGTGCAGGACCCCGGCAACGTGGGCACGTTGCTGCGCTCTGCCGCCGCGTTTGGCTTTGACGGCGTGCTGCTGAGCGACGGCTGTGCCAGCGTGTTTGCCCCCAAGACCCTGCGGGCCTCCATGGGGGCCGCCGTGCGGGTGCCGGTGATGGAGGTGGGGGCAATGCCTGCCGCCATTGCCGCCCTGCGGGCAAAGAACATCACCTGCCTTGCGGCGGCACTCTATCAGAGCCAGCCCCTGAGCGCGGCCCGGCCCGGCTACCCGGGCGGTGTCTGCGTAGTCATCGGCAGCGAGGGCCAGGGCCTGACGGAAGAGACCATTGCTGCCTGCAGCGGCACTGTGCGCATCCCCATGACCGACCGGGTGGAAAGCCTGAACGCCGGCATTGCGGGCAGCATCCTGCTGTGGCATTTCCGGGAGGAGAGCCTGTGACCGGGCCCGGCTTCGGCCAGACCAGTCTTTTCCCGCCCGAACCGGCCCCCGACCCGCTGCTCTGCTGGCTCTGGCTGGCAAACACGCTGGGGGCGGGCAGCGGCCATGCAGGCCGGGTGCTGGATGTGTTTGGCGGGGCGCAGGAGGCCTGGGAGAACCGGGATTCCGATGCGTTCCGCAAGGCGGTGGGCAGCCCGGCCTTTGCCCGGGCCAACCTGCCCGACAACACCCCGGCGCATTACCGGGCCTTTGCGCGGCGTTGCGCGGCGCGGAATATCCGCATCCTGCCCTATGACGACCCGGATTACCCGCTGGCGTTTTCCCGCATTCCCGATATGCCGCTGGTACTCTACTGCACCGGCGACCCGCTCTGGCTCAATGAGCCGGGGGCTGTGGGGATGGTGGGCAGCCGCAGGCCCACCGAGTACGGCCTGCAGGCGGCGGCAGACCTGGGCAGCGGTCTGGCCAAAAACGGGGCCATCATCGTCAGCGGTCTGGCCGATGGACTGGACAGCGCCGGGCACCGGGCCGCAGTGAAGGAGAACTGCCCCACCATCGGGGTGCTGGGCGTGCCAATTGACCGCACCTACCCGGCCTCCAACCGGGAGCTGCGGAAAAAGATCGAGCAAAAGGGCTGCGTGATCAGCGAGTACCCGCCCGAGAGCGGCCCCGTTGGCCCCAATGGCTTTTTGCAGCGCAACCGGCTCATTGCGGCGCTGTCCTCGGCGCTGGTGGTGGTGGAAGCGCAGGAAAAGAGCGGCACCATGTCCACAGTCAACCATGCCGAGCGGTATGGCAAGCCGGTGTTCGTGGTGCCGGGCAGCATCTACTCGCCCAACTCAGCAGGCACCAATGCCCTGCTGCGGGAGGGCCGGGCCAAAGCCGTCTGCAAACCCGGCGACCTGTCCGGGGTGCTGGGCCTGCGGGGCGCGGCGGCTCCGGCGGCGGTGCGCTCTGCGCCTGACCCCATGAGCGAGACCGAGCGCAGGGTGCTGGCCTGTATCGGCCCCAAGGCAAAGGGCGTGGAGGAGCTGGGCACGGCAAGCGGCCTGCCCACCGGCCTGCTGCTGGGCACCCTGATGAAGCTGGAGTTGGCGGGCCGTGTGACCTGCCTGCCCGGCAAGCGGTATATTCTGCGCTGAACTGCGCAATTTAAGTTGAATGAAACCTCTCAGTCTCGCTGACACTCGCCAGCTCCATTTCGTTGGGTTTTACTACCACTGTCAGGCTGGGAGTTTATAATATAGGAGAAGAGAACCATGGCAAAACTGGTAATCGTGGAGTCGCCGGCAAAGGCGAAGACCATTGGCAAATATCTGGGCAAGGATTACGAAGTCACGGCCAGCATGGGCCACATCCGGGACCTGCCTAAGTCCCAGCTGGGCATCGACGTGGAACATGACTACGCCCCCCAGTACATCAATATCAAGGATAAATCCAAGCTCATCAAGGAGCTCAAGGCAAAAGCCAAGCAGGCCGACGGCATTCTGCTGGCAACCGACCCGGACCGTGAGGGCGAAGCCATCAGCTGGCATCTGGCCAATATCCTGGGGCTGGATCCCCACGAGCCCAACCGCGTGACCTTTGACGAGATCACCAAAAAGGGTGTGCAGAAGGGCATGGCCAATCCCCGTGCCATCGATGAGGACTTGTTCAACGCCCAGCAGGCCCGCCGCATCCTCGACCGTCTGGTGGGCTATAAGCTCAGCCCCTTCCTGTGGCGGAAGGTGCGCCGGGGCCTGTCGGCGGGCCGTGTCCAGAGCGTGGCGGTGCGGCTGATCGATGACCGCGAGAAGGAGATCGAGAACTTCAAGCCCGAGGAATACTGGAACGTGGATGCTACGCTGGGCACCGGCCACAAGAGCTTTACCGCCCGCCTGGCCTCTGACAGCACCGGCAAAAAGCTGCTGCCCAAAAACGAGGCAGAGGCCCGTGCCATCGAAAAGGGTCTGGAGGGTGCCGAGTACACCGTGGGCGAACTGAAAAAAGGCAAGCGGGCCAAGCAGCCCACCCCGGCCTTTATCACCAGTACCCTGCAGCAGGAGGCCTCCCGCCGTCTGGGCTTTACGGCTACCCGTACCATGCGTGCCGCCCAGACCCTGTACGAAGGCGTAGACATCGCGGGCCACGGCACCATGGGTCTGATCACCTATATGCGTACCGACAGCCTGCGCATTTCCGATGAGGCGGTCGCCGCTGCAAAGGAGTATATTGCGGACGCTTACGGCGAACAGTATATCTGCCCCTACAAGCGCACCTGGAAGACCAAGAGCGCGACCGCCGCGCAGGATGCCCACGAAGCCATCCGTCCCTCGGTACCGGGGCTGACCCCTGACGAGGTGGACAAGAGCATCAGCGGCGATACCGCCAAGCTCTACCGGATGATCTGGAGCCGCTTTATGGCCAGCCAGATGGCGGACTGCCAGCAGGATACCGTGAGCGTGACCGTATACGCGGGGGACTACCGCTTCAAGGCCAGCGGCTACACCGTGACCTTTGATGGCTTTACCGTGCTGTACGAGGAAGCCACCGATGAAAAGGAAAAGAAGGAGACCAGCCTGCCCCCGCTGGAACAGGGTCAGCTGCTCAAGCTCAAGGAGCTGAAGAGTGAGCAGAAATTCACCCAGCCTCCCGCCCGCTACACCGAAGCGACCCTGATCAAGGCGCTGGAGGAAAATGGCATTGGCCGTCCCTCGACCTATGCGCCCATCATCACCACCATCATCGACCGCGGCTATGTGGAGCGGGAGCAGAAAAAGCTCAAGCCCACCCTGCTGGGCCGCGCCGTGGACGGCCTGATGCTGGAGCAGTTCCCCCATATCGTGGACGTGGACTTCTCGGCTGAGATGGAGAAGAACCTGGATAAGATCGAGAGCGGCAAGGCCGATTGGCACAAGACCGTGGATGATTTCTATCAGGGCTTTGCCGCCAGCCTGGAACAGGCCGAAAAGAACATGGAGGGCAAGAAGGTCAAGGTGCCGGACGAGCCTTCCAGCGAGGTCTGCGACCTCTGCGGCCGCCCCATGGTCATCAAGGTGGGCAAGTACGGCAAGTTCCTGGCCTGCTCCGGCTTCCCCGAGTGCCGGGGCACCAAGCGTCTGGTCAAGGACACCGGCGGTGTCTGCCCCAAGTGCGGCAAGGGCCGGATGCTGGAGCGCAAGAGCGCCAAGGGCCGCATCTACTACGGCTGCGAGCGCTACCCCGACTGCGACTTTATGACCTGGGATACCCCGGTGCCCACCAAGTGCGAAAAGTGCGGCTCCACCCTGTTCCGCAAGGGCTCCAAGCTCTACTGCGCAAAAGAAGGCTGCGGCTTTGAGATGCCGGTGCCGAAGAAGGACTGATCAAACCTCTCAGTCAATGCTTCGCATTGCCAGCTCCCCTAGTAGGGGAGCCCTTGGCAGGGCGGAAAGTTTTTTCTGACTGCTGGAAGTGCGAGATAAGATAAAGGGATACAACATGAGCAACTATAAAGTTACTGTACTGGGTGCCGGTCTGGCAGGCTGCGAGGCGGCGCTGTGGCTGGCAGGCAAGGGCGTTCAGGTAACGCTCTACGAGCAGAAACCCACCCACTTTTCCCCGGCTCACAAGAGCGCGGGCTTTGCGGAGCTGATCTGCTCCAACAGCCTGAAGGCCGAGCGTCTGGATTCTGCTTCCGGCCTGCTGAAAGAGGAGATGCGCCGGATGGGCAGCCAGCTGCTGGAAGCCGCAGAGGAGGCCCGTGTGGCCGCGGGCGGCGCATTGGCCGTGGACCGGGATGCATTCAGCGCCGCCGTGACCCGGCGGGTGGAGGAGTGCCCCAACATTACCGTGGTGCGGGAGCAGGTGGAGCACATCGATGAGAGTGCACCCATTCTGGTGGCCACCGGCCCCCTGACCGATGGTGCGCTGGCCGACGAGATCGGCCGCCTGACCGGCGATGAGCGGCTCCATTTCTATGATGCCGTAGCTCCCATCGTCACGGCTGAGAGCCTGGATTACAACAAGGTGTTCGCCGCTTCCCGGTACGACCGGGGCGAGGCCGATTACCTGAACTGCCCCTTCAATAAGGCAGAGTATGAGGCTTTCCACGCCGCGCTGGCTTCGGCAGAGCGTGCCCCGCTCCATGCCTTCGATGCCGGTGCGGAGCAGGGGGCGCAGCCCGACCCCGATGCCCACGGCAAAAAGGCGGATACCGTCACGGTCTACGAGGGCTGTATGCCCATTGAGATCATGGCCGCCCGGGGCGCTGATACCATGCGCTTCGGCCCCCTGCGCCCGGTGGGTCTGGTGGACCCCAACACCGGCCACCGCCCCTGGGCCAATGTCCAGCTCCGTGCCGAGAACAAGGAGCGCACCCTCTATAATATCGTGGGCTTCCAGACCAACCTCAAGTGGGGTGAGCAGAAGCGGGTGTTCAGCATGATCCCGGGCCTGGAAAATGCCGAGTTCGTGCGGTACGGTGTCATGCACCGCAACACTTTTCTGGATGCGCCCCGCGTGCTGGATGCGGGCCTGTTCCTGAAGGAGCACCCCAACGTGTTCTTTGCGGGCCAGATCACCGGCTTTGAGGGCTATATGGAGAGCGCCGCCTGCGGCCTGCTGGCAGCCCGGAGCATTTACGCCCGGCTGGAGGGCAGGCAGCTGCCCCCGCCGCCGGTGGATACCATGTGCGGTGCGCTGATCCAGTATCTGACCACTGAGAACAAACATTTCCAGCCCATGGGCGCGAATATGGGCATCCTGCCCCCGCTGCCGGCCGAGAGCCGTCCCCGTGACAAGCGCCTGCGTTACATGGCTGTGGCCCAGCGTGCCGTGGCCAGCTTCCAACAGTGGCTGGATGAAACTGGATTCTAAACGGGAAACGGGCTTGCCCTCTCCGTCATTGCTTCGCAATGCCACCTCTCCCAAAAGGGAGAGGCAACGCATATCCCAGATTCAGCAGGTGCTGACCATGGGCCGCAATCGGCTCTCCCTTTGGGAGAGCTGGCGCGAAGCGCCTGAGAGGGTGAGGACGCTGACCAAGAAAGGACGACGTTTATGAAAATTATCGTTGATATGATGGGCGGTGACAACGCCCCGCTGGCTGTGCTGGAAGGCACCGCACAGGCTGTGAAAGAGTACGGTGTGCAGGTCATCGGCGTGGGCAGCGAGGAGCTGGTGCGCAAGACGGCAGCCGAGCACAATATTCCGCTGGACGGCATCGAGCTGGTCAACTGCACCGAGACCATTGAGATGTGCGATGAGCCTGCAAGGGCCATCCGCAGCAAGAAGGATTCCTCCATCGTGGTGGGTCTGAACCTGCTGAAGGAAGGAAAGGGCGATGCCTTTGTCTCTGCCGGAAGCACCGGCGCGCTCCATGTGGGCGCAAGCCTCATCGTGCGCACCCTCAAGGGCGTAAAGCGCCCGGCCCTGGCCACCATGGTGCCGGCCAAAAACAAGGCCTATCTGCTGCTGGACTGCGGCGCGAACGTGGAGTGCCGCCCCGAGATGCTGGCTGCCTTTGCCGTGATGGGCAGCTGCTATGTCAACAAGGTAGAGGGCCGCACCGCACCCACCGTGGCGCTGGCAAATAACGGTGCCGAGGAGAGCAAGGGCACCCCGATGCTCCGGGAAGCCCACCAGCTGCTCAAGGCAACGCCGGGCATCCGGTTCGTGGGCAACATCGAGCCCCGTGATGTGCCCAACGGTGATGTGGATGTGGTGGTCTGCGACGGCTTTACCGGCAATGTCATCCTCAAGCTGACCGAGGGCGTGGCCAAGATGCTGCTGGGGATGCTCAAGGAGATGTTCCTGGCAAACCTCGGCGGCAAAATCGCCTACCTGCTGCTCAAGAGCGGCGTGGGAAGCCTCAAGCACCAGATGGACAGCGAGGAGTACGGCGGCGCACCCTTCCTGGGCGCAAAGCAGCCGGTCATCAAGGCACATGGCTCCTCCAAGGCCAAGGGCATCAAGAACGCCATCCGGCAGGCCAAGATCTGCGTGGAAAACGACCTGTGCGGCACCATGCAGAGCGCGCTGGATGAGCTGACAACCTCTCAGGCCGACTGACATCGGCCAGCTCCCCTGGCAGGGGAGCCAAGAAAGAACGATTTTTGACATAAAGGGAGTAAGAAATCCATGAGCCATCAGTTGGAAACAATTATTGGTTACAAGTTCAAGAATCCGAAGCTGCTGGAGACGGCGCTCACCCACACCAGCTACGCCAACGAGAGCCGCACGCCGGTGCAGCACAACGAGCGGCTGGAATTTCTGGGCGACAGCGTGCTGCAGATCGTCTCGGCAGATTATCTGTTCCACGCCTACGCCGACCGGCCTGAGGGCGACCTGACCCGCATCCGTTCCAGCCTGGTCAGCGAGGGCGCATTGTTCCAGTTTGCGCAGGAGATCAATCTGGGCGAGTATCTGCGCCTGGGCCGGGGCGAAGAACGCTGCGGCGGCCGCACCCGCCCCAGCGTGGTGTCCGATGCCTTTGAGGCCGTCATCGCCGCCCTGTATCTGGACGGCGGCATGGAGGTGGCAAAGAGCTTCATCCTGCCCTTCATCACAGAGGGCAAGCACGCTGAGGCCGATTACAAGACCCGCCTGCAGGAGATCGTCCAACAGAACCCCGAGGAGCGGCTGAGCTATGTGGTGGAGCAGGAATCCGGCCCCGACCACGACAAACATTTCGTGGTGGCTGTCCGCTTCAACTCCGATAAGGTCGCCCGGGGTGAGGGCCGCAGCAAGAAGATGGCCGAACAGCACGCCGCCCGCGAAGCCCTCAAGCTCCTGGGCGTGATAAAGGAAAAGTAAATGGTATTCAAGGAACTGGAGATCCAGGGCTTCAAGAGCTTTCCCGATAAGGTCAAGATCACCTTTGACGAGGGCGTGACCGGCGTGGTGGGCCCCAACGGTTCGGGCAAGTCGAACCTGTCCGATGCCGTGCGCTGGGTGCTGGGCGAGACCAGCGCCCGCCAGCTGCGCGCCGCCGGAAAGATGGAGGATGTCATCTTTGGCGGCACCCGGCGGCGGGGGGCCATGGGCTTTGCTCAGGTGCGCCTGACGCTGGACAACAGCAGCCACGCGCTGGATGTGGAAGCGGACGAGGTGACCATCGGCCGCAGGTATTACCGCTCCGGCGAGAGCGAGTACAGCATCAACGGGCAGATCTGCCGCCTGAAGGATGTGTATGAACTGCTGCTGGATACCGGCATCGGCCGCGATGGCTACTCGGTCATCGGGCAGGGCCGCATTGCCGAGATCGTGGCGGCCAAGAGCAGCGAGCGCAGGGAGATCTTTGAGGAAGCCTGCGGCATTGCCAAATACCGCTACCGCAAAAACGAGGCCGAGCGCCGCCTTGCCGCTGCCGCCGAGAATCTGGAACGCCTGCGGGATATCCTGGGCGAGCTGGAGGCCCGGGTGGGCCCGCTGGAAAAAGAGAGCGAAAAGGCCCGGAAGTTTCTGGAACTGAGCGCCCGGCGCAAAACGCTGGAAGTGACCCTGTGGACGGACGGCGTGCACCGGGCCAAGGAAGCCGTGCGCCGTCAGGTGCGGGATTACGAGACAGCCCAGGCCGATTATGAGCGGTTCGACCGCCAGACCAAAGCCGCCGAGAGCGAGGCTGAGGAGATCCGGATGCAGGCACAACAGCTGACCATTGCGGTCGAGCGCCTGAATGGGGATATCCGCAGCATCACCGAGCAGATCAGCGGCAGCGAGAGCCGGATCGCCGTGCTGGAAAACGACATTGCCCGCAACGAGGAAAGCTCCGCAGACCTGCGGGCAGAGATCGCCGCCGGGCAGCAGGACAGCACCGAGGCCGCCGCCGCGCTGGAACGCCACCGCGCTGTGGCAAAGAGCATGGAGCTGGCGGGCCGGAAACTGGCCGCAGAGCTGGATGCCCTGAACGATGAGCTGGTGCGCCTGACCCGGGAAAACGACCAGAGCGGTGCCCGCCGGGATACCCTGCGGGGCGAGGTGGCGGCCCTGACGGCCCGGCACACCGAAGCGCAGGTGGCAAAGGCCGCCGCCGAGGCTGCTGCTGAGACGGCCCTGAGCCGTCTGCCTGCGTTGGAAGAAGCTGCCGAGGTGCTGGCTGTCCAGCGGGACGACGCAAAGCAGGATCTGGAGGATACCGTGCGGTACCTCACCACGCTGGCCGAGAATGAGCAGCAGCTCAAAAATATCCGGGCCGGTCTGGAACTCAAACTGAAGAGCCGCCGCGCCGCGCTGGAGGAAGCCGACCGTGCCGAACAGCAGCTGAACCGGGAGCTGGATGCCGCCCGCCAGCGGCTTTCCGTGCTGCGGGAGCTGGAAAAGAACATGGAAGGCTACCAGAACTCCGTCAAGACCGTGATGCGGGCGGCATCCGCCCGGCGGCTGCGGGGCATCATCGGGCCGGTGTCCTCCATCCTGCGGGTGGAGCCGGGCCGGGAGGTCGCCATTGAGACCGCGCTTGGCGGTGCCCTGCAGAACATCGTGGTGGAGAACGAAGCCGCTGCCAAGGCAGGCATCGCCCTGTTGCGGAGCGAGAACGCGGGCCGCGCCACCTTCCTGCCGCTGGACACAGTCCAGCCCGGTGTGTTCCGGGGAAAACTGTCCGGCTCGGCAAGGCTGGCAAGCAGTCTGGTCCAGGCCGATGCACGGTACAGTGACATCGTGTCCAATCTGCTGGGCCGCATCATCGTGGTGGACGATATCAACGAGGCCTCCCGTGTGGCCCGGGACAACGGTTTCCGCAGCAAGGTCGTCACGCTGGATGGTCAGGTGGTCAATGCGGGCGGCAGCTTTACCGGCGGCAGTGTCCAGCGCAGCGCGGGCTTGTTCACCCGCAAGCAGGAGCTGGAGGAGCTGCGGGTCAGGGCTGCGAAATTGCAGAAAGAGTGCCTTGCCGCTCAGGAAAAGACCGACCAGTGCAAACAGCAGGCAGATGCCCTGAACGCAGAGCTGACCGCCGCCAGCAGTGAGCAGATCACTGCCGCCAACGACCGTGTGCGGGCCGAAGCAGAGCGCAAGCGGCTGGAAGCCGCCATGGAGCAGGCCGAGACGGCCCTTGCCGCGCGGCAGAAGGAGATCGACACCCTGAACGCCCAGCTGGCTGACAGCCGGGAAAAGGCCGCGCAGGCCGAAGCACAGGAAGCTGCGCTGGCCGGGGAGATCGAAGCAAAATCGGGCGAGCTGAACCGCATTGCCGAGGGAGACGATGCGTTTCTGACCCGGCAGCGGGCGCTGGCCGAGCAGGTGAGCGCCAAGCGGCTGGAACAGGTGAGCCGCCAGAAGGATGCCGAGCTGGCGCAGGCACAGATCGAAGCGCTGGAACAGCGCACCCGGGATGCCGAGAGCCGGCGGACCTCTCTGGAAGAGAGCCTTGCCGCCCTTGCCGCCCGCAGTGGTGCCTGCCGGGCCGAGATCGAGGCCATCCGCAAGGCCAAGACCGACAGCCGGGCGGAGATCGGAGCGAAGGAAGCCGAGATCCGGAAGGCCACCGAACAGCGGCTTTCCTGCCAGCAGGCCGAGACCGAGGCACTGGCCCGGGCCCGCACTGCTGCCGACAGCCGCGAGGAGATGGGCCGGGAGATGGCCCGTCTGGCCGAGCGGAAAGCAGCCGCTGAGAGCGAATACGATGCCACCGCCGCCAAGCTCTGGGATGAATACCAGCTGACGGTGAGCCAGGCTGAGGAACTTTGCGTGGAGTTCGACAGCCTGCCCGCCCTGCGGGCGCAGGTGGCCGACCTGCGCAACCAGATCCGGGCGCTGGGCAATGTGAACGTCAGCGCCATTGAGGAATATCAGGAGGTCAGGGAGCGGTACGATGCCCTGCGCACTCAGGTGGCCGATGTGGAGGGCAGCAGGAACGAGCTGACGCGGATGATCGCCAGCCTGTCCGGCCAGATGAAGGAGATCTTCACTGACAGCTTCCGGGCCATCAATGAAAACTTTGGCCGCATCTTTGCCGAGCTGTTTGGCGGCGGCGAAGCCAGCCTTGTGCTGGAGGATGAAAGCGATGTGCTTTCCTGCGGCATCGGCATTCAGGTGGCACCGCCGGGCAAAGTCATCAAGAATCTGGAAGCCCTTTCCGGCGGCGAGCAGGCGCTGGTGGCCATCAGCATCTATTTTGCGATCCTGGCCGTCAACCCGGCACCGTTCTGCATCCTGGACGAGATCGAAGCCGCTCTGGATGATGCCAATGTCAGCCGCTTTGCACAGTATCTGCGCCGGGTGAGCGACAAGACCCAGTTCATCGTCATCACCCACCGCCGCGGCACCATGGAGGCCGCCAATGTCATGTACGGTGTGACCATGCAGGAGGATGGCGTGTCGAAATTGCTCAAGCTGGATCTGGAACAGGTTGACGCGACGCTGGTTTCGTAGGTATAATAGATTAAACCTCTCAGTCTCGCTTCGCTCGCCAGCTCCCCTAGTAGGGGAGCCCTTGGCATACCGGGCAGCACTGAGCGCAAATCGTGAAATGGCGGGTTTTGCCATCACGGATAGAAACAGCAAAACAAAGGAGAGAACCAATGGGCCTCTTTGGATTTGGCAAAAAAGAAAAAGATAAGATGAAAGACGGCCTCGAAAAGACCCGTACGGGCTTCTGGGGCAACATTATGAATACCCTCACCGGCAGCAAGATCGATGATGATCTTTACGATGAGCTGGAAGAGCAGCTCATTCTGGCCGATGTGGGCGGTGAAGTGGCCATCAAACTGGTGGACAAGCTGCGGGACCGGGTGAACGAGAAGGGCCTGAAAACCGGTGAGCAGGCCAGCGATGAACTGCGCGACCTCATTGCCGATGAGATGCGCCCCGAAGCTGAGATGGACCTGAGCGGCACGCCTGCCGTCATTCTGGTCATCGGCGTGAACGGCGTGGGCAAGACCACCAGCATTGCCAAGCTGGCCGATTTCTATACCCGTCAGGGCAAAAAGGTCATGCTGGCTGCAGGCGATACCTTCCGCGCCGCCGCCAGCGAGCAGCTGGAGATCTGGGCCGACCGGGCGGGTGTGCCCCTTGTCAAGGCGGGCGAGGGCGCAGACCCCGCCGCTGTCATTTTTGACACGGTCAAGTCGGCCACCGCACGCGGCTATGATCTGGTCATTGCGGATACCGCAGGCCGCCTGCACAACAAGGCAAACCTGATGGCAGAGCTTTCCAAGATCAGCCGCAGTGTCAAAAAGGCCAGCCCCGAGGCCAGTCTGGAGACCCTGCTGGTGCTGGATGCCATCACGGGCCAGAACGCCATCAGCCAGGCCCGGGAGTTCTGCAAGGCGGCAAACGCCACCGGCATCATCCTGACCAAGCTGGACGGCACCGCCAAGGGCGGCTGTGTCGTGGCGGTCAAGCAGCGGCTGGGCCTGCCCGTGCGGTTCATCGGCGTGGGTGAGGGCATTGATGACCTGATCCCCTTTACCCCGGAGGGTTATGTAGAAGAGCTGCTGCCCCGGCAGTGGAAGCATTAAGTGTCGAACGGATCTGCAGTCGAACCTCTCAGGCCGCGCTTTGGCGCGTCCGGCTCCCTTGACAGGGGAGCAAAGTGCAGGAGTTCGACAGGGGCAGAGAGGAGAAAAACATGAAAATTTGTGCAGCGACCGGCAACGCCGGTAAGCTCCGTGAGCTGCGGCGCATTCTGGAAGCGCAGGGCCACGAGGTGGTCAGCCAGAAGGAGCTGGGCATCACCATTGAACCCGATGAGACCGGTACCACTTTTGAGGAAAACGCCCTCATCAAGGCCGAGACCATCTGCAAAGCCAGCGGCCTGCCCACCATCGCCGATGACTCGGGCCTCTGTGTGGATGCGCTGGAGGGTGCCCCCGGCGTGTACAGCGCCCGCTACTGCGGCCGCCACGGCGACGATGAGGCCAACAACGACAAGCTGCTGGAGAATATGCAGGATGTCCCGGCGGAACAGCGCGGCGCAAAATTTGTGGCCGCTGTCTGCTTTATCCTGCCCACCGGCCGGCACCTGACCTGCCGGGGCGAGTGCCCGGGCAAGGTGGCCTTTGCGCGCCTGGCGGGCGATTACGGTTTTGGCTACGATCCGCTGTTCATCCCCGATGAATGCGGTGTGGGCAAAGCGGAAAAGCGCCCCAATACCGAGGGACGCAGCTATGCCCAGCTCACCCCGGACGAAAAGGATGCCATCAGCCACCGCGGTGTGGCGCTGGCAAAGCTGGAAAAAGAATTACCTGAATTTCTGAAATAAAAGGAGAAAAAACTATGTTGACGAGCAAACAGCGCGCCA
The DNA here is from genome assembly GCF_022750605.1 of Faecalibacterium sp. BCRC 81149. Lineage (NCBI taxonomy): Bacteria > Bacillati > Bacillota > Clostridia > Eubacteriales > Oscillospiraceae > Faecalibacterium > Faecalibacterium sp. BCRC 81149. The sequence goes on from NZ_QXJA01000008.1 coordinate 69,864, forward strand.
TTCTGCGCGGCAAGGCAAACACCATGGACCCCGTTTTCATCGTGGGCAAGGGTGAGATCGACGAGACCATGATCCAGGGCGTGAAGGACTGCCTGGATGCCCGGGAGCTGATCAAGCTCAAGGTGCTGGAGAGCAGCATGTACAATGCCCGTGAGGCTTCTGTCAAGCTGGCAGAGGCCACCGGTGCCGACTGCGTGCAGGTCATCGGCTCCAAGTTCGTGCTCTATCTGCAGAAGAAAAAAGACAGCGCCTACGCTGACCTGCTGAAATGAGGCTCCTGCTGTACGGCGGCACCTTTGACCCGCCCCACAACGGCCACCTGAATAATCTGCGCGCCGCCGCTGCCCGGGTGCGCCCGGACAGGGTGGTGGTGATGCCTGCGGGGCTTTCCCCCTTCAAGCAGTCCACCGCCGCTTCCGGCAGCGCCCGGGTGGAGATGTGCGCGTGCTTCCGTGCACTGGAAGCGGAGGGGGCTGTCCCGGCGCTGTGTGTCAGCGGCTGGGAGGTGGAGCAGGCCGCGCTGGGCAGGCGCAATTACACGGTGCTCACGCTGGAAATGCTGGCCCGCACCTATCCGGAAGCCGAGCTGTACATGGCCATGGGCAGTGATATGCTGCTGAGCTTTGACAGCTGGCACCGCTGGCAGGAGATCCTGCGGCTGGCCCGGCTGGTGGTCACGAGCCGGAATGTCGGCGACGCGCCGGAGCTTCACGCCAAGGCAAAGCAGATGGACCCCACCGGGGCCCGCATCCTGTTTGCACAGGTCGAGGCTCTGCCCATGGCCAGCAGCAACCTGCGTGCCCGCCTTGCAGCAGGGGAAGCGTGTGAAAATGAACTGCCCGCCCTCGTGCGCCGGGTCATCCGGCGGGAGGGGCTTTACCGGGCAGACAGAGGGGAAAGCGGAAACCATGAATCTGAAACAGGCAAAGGAGCTTGTGCGCGGCCGGTTGAGTGACAAGCGTTACGAGCATACCCTGAACGTGAGAAAAATGGCCGTCAAGCTGGCAAAGCGGTATGGCGTGGATGAGGACAAGGCCGCGCTGGCCGCCCTGCTGCACGATTCGGCCAAGGAGATCAGCAAGGACGAGATGCGCGCCATCATGCGGGCCCACCCGGAACTGGCCGAGGGCGGGGAAGAGCGCCCCACCCCGGTGTGGCACGGCATCTGCGCCGCCATCCTGGCCCGCACCGAGTGGGGCGTGGAGGATGAGGCTGTGCTTTCGGCCATTGCCTGCCACACCGCGGGCAAGCCCGGCATGAGCAGGCTGGATAAGATCGTCTATCTGGCGGATATGACCAGCGCCGAGCGGGACTGGCCCGGGGTGAACAAGCTGCGCAGGCTGGAACTGAAGGATCTGGATCTGGCCATGCTGGCCGCCCTGAAACGGGCCAATGATTTTGTTCTCTCAGAGGGCAAGCCTCTGGACCCCATGTCCAAGGCGGCCTACGATGAGATCAAAGCAGAGGTGGATGCCCGGGCTGCAAAGGCCGGGTGAGCCTGTTTTTCTGCACACATCCTGTGCCGGAAAAGAATACCGATTGCAGATTGTGGGTAAGAATGTTATACTATGGAACATGACGACAGTCTCTGTCGGAATAAAAAAGCTGGAGGAACCGAACGAATGAGTCAAGGTCCGCGTCATATCAATACAGACCGCTCGCTGAACCGTCCCACGGAGCAGCGCCCCACGGAGGCCTCCGCCCTGCATCAGGTGTCGCTGTCCGGCCAGCCGGATTTCTTCCAGAACGAACAGCCCGCACCCCAGCAGCCGGAACCGCCCCGCCAGAGCGCGGGCGGCGGACGCGGCGGCAATGGCGGCAGTCGGCCGCCCCGGCACGCGGCCCCCGCTGATGCGCCCCGCCGCCGCAAAAAGAAGAAAAAGACCCCCGTGTGGCTGCCGATGGCCGTGACGCTGGCGGTGCTGGCCGTGATCTCGGGCGTGGTGGTCTACGCCGTGAACATGGTGAACAAGGTGGAGGATAATCTGAAGCCAGAGGAGAACGCGACCTCGCTGGTGGAGGAGATCCAGACGCTGGAGGAGTACAAGGGCGATGTGGTGAACATCCTTGTCTGCGGCATCGACTATGAGGAGGGCCGCGCCTACTCCTCGGATGGCAGCAACGACGGCATGACGGATATGATCCTGTACTGCCAGTTCGATATCAAGGGCGGTGCCCTGCGGATGCTGCAGATCCCCCGCAACAGCCTTGTTGCGACCCAAAACCGCAAGATCACCCTTTCCAACGGCAAGACCTACGCGGCCACCAACTATCAGATCAACTCGGTGGCCCTCTCCAACGGCGGCGACATTGCCGCGCTGGCGGAGGTCATCTATGATCAGTACAAGCTGCCCATCGACTACTATGTGACCATTGATATGCAGGCACTGGTGGAAATGGTGGACAACTTCGGCGGCATCGAGGTGTATATCCCCCACGATATGTCTTTTGCGGGCAGTGTCCTGAAGCAGGGCTACCGCAACCTGGACGGCGCATCGGCAGAGTTCTTTGTCCGCTGCCGCCACGGCGAGGGCTACGCCAACTCGGATATCGACCGCCTGAACATGCAGCGCTACTTCTATGCCGGCCTGTTCAAGCGGGTGCGCAGCATGGGCGTGACCGATGTCATTGCACAGCTGCCCCTGATCTTCAACAACTATATCCACACGGATATGGATCTGACCACCATTGCCAAGATGCTGGTGTCCTTTACCCGCATCGACAGTGCGAACATCATGCTGGCCCAGACCCCTGTGTTCATGGGCGTGCCCAATGTGGGCAAGACCAGCAGCTTTGACGGATACTCCTGCGTGGTGCCGGATGCCGGTTCCATTGCAGAGCTGCTGAACACCTATTTCCGCAATTACACCGGCCCCGTGAGCGCCGAGGAAATGAACCTTGTGACCAACAACTGGCCCCACGGCACCGCTTCCACCAGCGCCAACGTCCAGTTCGTGGGACAGCTGGACAAGGAGTCCGATGATGCCATCCTGAGCGGCGATACCGACGTGGCGGGTGCGACCACCACCGACGGCCAGGCCGCAGGACAGTAACAAACCAGAGAGGAGACTTTTATGGAAAACAAGATCGACAGCAAGACCCTTGCCATTGAGATCGCAAAGATCCTGGACAAGAAAAAGGCCCAGGATGTCCGTGTGCTCAAAGTGGAGAGCCTGACCGTTCTGACCGATTACTTCGTCATTGCTTCCGGCACCTCCACCACCCAGGTGGGTGCTCTGGCCGACGAGGTGGAGTACGAGCTTTCTCAGAAGGGCATCGAGCCCTACACCACCGAGGGCTTCGACTCCAAGAACTGGGTGCTGCTGGATTATTCCAGCGTCATCGTGCACGTCTTTGTGCCCAACACCCGCACCTACTATGATCTGGAACATCTGTGGGCCGATGGTGAGCCCATGGATATCTCGGAGTATCTGACCCCGGAAAACAGTCTGTAAGCTTCCCTGCCTGCAAGGGCGGCTGCCGAATATGAGGAGTGATTGAAAGCTATGAAGTATGATTACAAGGCCGTTGAGGCCAAGTGGCAGAAGGTGTGGGAGGACGAAAAGACCTTCCATGTCGAGATCGACCACAAAAAGCCCAAGTTCTATGCACTGGTGGAGTTTCCGTATCCCTCGGGTGCGGGCCTGCATGTGGGCCACCCCCGCAGCTATACTGCCCTGGATGTGGTCAGCCGCAAGCGCCGCCAGAACGGCTACAACGTGCTGTACCCCATGGGCTGGGATGCCTTCGGTCTGCCCACCGAGAACTTTGCCATGAAGAACCACATCCACCCGGCCATCGTCACCAAAAAGAATGTGGATCACTTCCGTGAGCAGCTCAAGGCGCTGGGCTTCTCCTTTGACTGGGATCGCGAGATCAACACCACTGACCCCGAGTACTACAAGTGGACCCAGTGGATCTTCCTGCAGCTGTACAAGCACGGCCTGGCCTACAAGAAGGAAATGAACGTCAACTGGTGCACCGGCTGCAAGTGTGTGCTGGCAAACGAGGAAGTTGTCAACGGCGTGTGCGAGCGCTGCGGCAGCGAGGTCGTGCACAAGGTCAAGAGCCAGTGGATGCTCAAAATCACCGCTTACGCCGACAAGCTGATCGACGGCCTGGATGGTCTGGATTACATCGAGCGCGTTGCCACCCAGCAGAAGAACTGGATCGGCCGCAGCCATGGTGCAGAGGTGAACTTCGGTACCACCGCAGGCGATACCCTGACGGTTTACACCACCCGCTGTGATACCCTGTTCGGCGCTACCTACATGGTCGTCTCCCCGGAGCACGCCATGGTCAAGGAGTGGCTGGAAAAGGGCCTGCTCAAGAATGCGGATGCCGTTACAGCCTATCAGGCAGAGGCTGCCCGCAAGAGCGATTTCGAGCGCAGTGAGCTGAACAAGGAAAAGACCGGCGTGAAGCTGGAGGGCGTGATGGGCATCAACCCCGTCAACGATAAGCAGATCCCCATCTTTATCTCTGATTATGTCCTGTCCACCTACGGCACCGGTGCCATCATGGCTGTGCCTGCCCACGATACCCGCGACTGGGAGTTCGCCAAGAAGTTCGGCCTGCCCATCATCGAGGTGGTCAAGGGCAATACCGAGTCCAATCTGGACGAGGCTGCCTTTACCGATGTTGCCACCGGTACGCTGGTCAACTCCGGCTTCCTGGACGGCCTGTCTGTGGCAGATGCCCAGAAAAAGATGATCGAGTGGCTGGAAGCCAACGGCAAGGGCTGCGATAAGGTGAACTACAAGCTGCGCGACTGGGTGTTCAGCCGTCAGCGCTACTGGGGCGAGCCGATCCCCATGGTCAAGTGTGAAAAGTGCGGCTGGCAGCCCCTGCCTGAGAGCAGCCTGCCCCTGACCCTGCCCGACATCACCGACTTTGAGCCGGGCCCCGATGGTGAGTCCCCGCTGGCCCGCCACACCGACTGGGTCAAGACCACCTGCCCCTGCTGCGGCGGCCCCGCCACCCGCGAGACCGACACCATGCCCCAGTGGGCCGGTTCCTCCTGGTATTTCCTGCGCTACATGGACCCCCACTGCAAGGATGCTCTGGCCTCCAAGGAGGCGCTGGAGTACTGGTCTCCCGTGGACTGGTACAACGGCGGTATGGAGCATACCACCCTGCACCTGCTGTACAGCCGGTTCTGGCACAAGTTCCTGTATGACATCGGTGTGGTGCCCACTGCCGAGCCTTACCAGAAGCGCACCGCCCACGGCATGATCCTGGGCCTGAACCCCCACAGCTTTGTCAATCTGCCCGCTGACGAGCAGGAGAAGCTGCTGAAGGAGTATGGCAGCCAGAAGGCTGCCGAAAAGGCACTGGAAGAGAAGTACGGCGAGATGGCACGCCATCCCATTGTCAAGATGTCCAAGAGCCTGGGCAACGTCATCAACCCCGACGAGGTGGTGGACCAGTACGGTGCCGACACCATGCGTCTGTATGAGATGTTCATGGGCGACTTTGAGCAGGCCGCACCCTGGCAGACCTCTGCCATTGCTGGCTGCAACCGCTTCCTCGACCGCGTGTGGGCGCTGTCCGACAAGCTGGTGGAGGGCGAGGGCTATCGCCCCGCCATCGAGACCCTGATGCACCAGACCATCAAGAAGGTGGGCACTGACATTGAGAGCCTGAAGATGAACACTGCCATCGCCCAGCTGATGACGCTGGTCAACGCCCTGTACGACAACGGCGGCGCGACCAAGGCCGAGCTGGAGACCGTTGTTCAGCTGCTGAACCCGTTTGCTCCCCACATGACCGAGGAGCTGTGGGAGAAGCTGGGCCACAGCCACAATGAGCAGCTGGCCTACTACCCCTGGCCCCAGTACGAAGAGGCCAAGTGCGTGGAGAGCACCGTGGAGATCGCGGTGCAGGTCAACGGCAAGGTGAAGGCGCGCCTGAAGGTGGCTGCCGACATCGATGCTGCTGCCGCCATTGCTGCCGCCAAGGCTGACCCCGCTGTTGCTGCCGCTCTGGAGGGCAAGCAGGTCGTCAAGGAGATCTACGTCAAGGGCCGTCTGGTCAACCTGGCCGTGAAGGGCTGATCCCTCAAGCGCTTTGCCGGAGAGTTTTTTCAAAAAATCTTTCAAAAAAGGTTGACGAACGCATGAAAATGCGCTATACTGTCTACTGTTAGTTACCATGTAACAACGAAATTCCTGCCTCACGGTCCAAGGGAGGGAATAAGATGTCGGAAATTCGTGTTAAAGAGGGCGAGTCGCTGGAAAGCGCACTGCGTCGCTTCAAGCGCAGCACCGCTCGCAGCGGTGTGCTCGCAGAGGTCCGTAAGCGCGAGGCTTACGAGAAGCCGTCTGTCAAGCGCAAGAAGAAGTCCGAAGCAGCCCGCAAGCGCAAGTTCAAGTAATTAACTGCTTGAAATCGCACGTTGCTTTAGATTTCAAACGCGTTGCTAACGCCGATGTAGGAGAGCCTGAAACTCAGGCTCTCCTATTTTCATTTATGAAAAAGATAAACATCCTCGCCCTCTCCGTCATTGCTGCGCAATGCCACCTCTCCCAAGGGGAGAGGCTTTGGCAATCCGTGCAAAGTTATTGGTTTCGCCAGAGGCTCTCCCTTTGGGAGAGCTGGACGCGAAGCGGACTGAGAGGGTGAGCCTGTGAAAGGCAAAGAGAGGGTTCTGTATGTTAGTTACCCCCGAATATGTATTCAAGGATGTGACCCACATCACGCCGGAGTGGCTGGCCCAAAAGGGCATCCGGGCGCTGGTGCTGGACATCGACAACACCCTGACCGCCGACCGCAGTCAGGAGCTGCCGGAAGAAGTGGCCGAGTGGCTGGAAGCCATGCGCAGGGCGGGCGTAAAGCTGACCATCGTTTCCAACGGTGCCGAAAAGCGGGTGCGCCCCTTTGCGGAAAAGCTGGGCCTTGCCTACCTCTACCGCAGCGCCAAGCCCCTGCCCTTTGCGCTGGGGGTGGCCCGCCGCCGGATGCAGGTGAAGCGCAGGGAAATGGCCATGGTGGGCGACCAGCTCTATGCCGACCGGATGGCGGCGGCGCTCTATGGGATTCCGGGCCTGATGGTCATCCCCCGCGGGCCGGATCTCGGGGCACAGGTGGTGCTCAAGCGCAAGTGGGAGAAAAAACACTGGCAGGAATACTACGACCGGGGAGGTAAGACCCTGTGAGTGAGTGGAAAATTCGGTTTGGTACCGCAGGCACCAGCGACAGCTTCACGGCCATGGGGTATAAGAACAGTCTGGACATTCCGGCCTATACCGAAAAAATGGGGCTGGATGCCTTTGAATACCAGTGCGGCCATGGAGTCCGGCTGGGGCTGGACAAGGCCCGGCAGATGGCTGACGATGCCGCCGCCCGGGGGATTTTGTTCAGCGTCCACGCGCCTTACTATATCAGCGCCTCCAGCCTGGACGAGGAAAAGCGGCTGAACAGCGTGAACTATCTGCTCCAGAGCGCGGCGCTCTGCAGGGCGCTGGGCGGCAGGCGGGTCATCTTCCACTCCGGCAGCTGCGGCAGGCAGAGCCGGGAAGCTGCCATGGAAAAAGCGCTGGACACCCTGAAACGGGCGCAGGACGCGCTGGATGAAGCGGGCTTTGCCGAGATCACCCTCTGCCCTGAGACGATGGGAAAGATCGGCCAGCTGGGCACGTTGGAGGAGGTGCTGGCTCTCTGCGGGGTGGACAGCCGCATCACCCCCTGCATCGACTTCGGCCACCTCAACGCCCGGACGCTGGGCGGCATCCGGTCCAAGGCGGATTATGCCGCTATCCTTGACCGCATCGGGGAGGCGCTGGGGGATGCGCGTGCCCGGCAGTTCCATGTCCACTTTTCCCGCATCGAGTATTCCAAGGGCGGTGAAAAGCGGCACTGGACCTTTGCCGAGATTCAGTTTGGCCCCGAACCCCAGCCCCTGATGGAGCTGCTGGCCGAGCGTGGGCTTGCACCTGTCATCATCTGTGAGAGCGCCGGTACGCAGGCAGAGGATGCACAGACGATGCAGAGAATGTATTGTGGATGAACTTTTTTCTGATTTTATCGTCTTTTTTGCTCAAACCCCTTGCCAAACCATGCGGGATTGAGTAAAATAAATAGAGATATGCGTTAAGCATCAATGAGATTTTACTAATGGAGGAATTCCTATGATTTCTGCAGGCGAGTTTCGCAACGGCGTGACCTTTGAGCAGGACGGCCAGGTTCTTCAGGTCGTTGAGTTCCAGCACGTGAAGCCCGGCAAGGGCGCTGCCTTTGTCCGCACCAAGACCAAGAACGTGATCACCGGCTCTGTGGTTGAGACCAGCTACAACCCAACCGCAAAGTTCCCTCAGGCTTTCATCGAGCGCAAGGACGTGACTTACAGCTATGAGGATGGCGATCTGTACCACTTCATGGACAACGAGACCTACGACGATATCCCCGTCAACGCTTCCGATGTGCCCGATAACTTCAAGTTCTGCAAGGAGAACGAGCCGTGCAAGCTGCTGAGCTATAAGGGCAAGGTCTTCAGCGTCGAGATCCCCAACTTCATCGAGCTGGAAGTCACCCAGACCGAGCCGGGTGTCAAGGGCAACACCGCCACCAACACCCTGAAGCCCGCTACTGTCGAGACCGGTGCTGAGATCCGCGTTCCTCTGTTCATCAACGAGGGCGACCACATCCGCATCGATACCCGCACCGGCGAGTATATGGAGCGCGTCTAATTTACCGACAGACCGGGCAGCGGGCAACCGTGTGCCCGGTTTTTTGATTAAGATAGGAGGTCATTCTTATGAAGGAAAAGGCTGCATACCTGCGGGGCCTGATCGAGGGCCTGGGCATCGACGAGACCACCAAAGAGGGCAAGGTCATCAAGGCCATGAGCGAGCTGCTGGGCGAACTGGCAGAGGCTGTGGACGGCATCGATGAAGATGTGACCCGCGCCTACGACCAGATCAACGACCTGAGCGAGGAGTTGGAGGATCTGGAAGCCGACCTCTATGAGGACGATGAGGATGACGAGGAGCCCGAAGAAGAGGAAGAGGACACCGAAGAGGACGACAATGACGATGATATCGCCAGTGAGCCGTTCTATGAGGTGGCCTGCCCCAACTGCGGCGAGACAGTTTACGTCAGCGAGGACGACCTGGACGCGGGCGAAGCAAACTGCGCCCACTGCGGCGTGACCTTTGAGGTCGCGCTGGAGGATGACGACGAGGAGCAGGAGGAAGGCCCCGTGCAGTACGAGGTGACCTGCCCCGCTTGTGGTCAGACCACTGTGTTTGAGGAGGACGACCTGCTGGATGGCGCACCCAAGTGCCCCGGCTGCGGCAAGCCCCTGGACTTTGAAGTGACCGAAGAGTAAAGCGCAACAAAAAGGACCGTCTCCTCAGCGGGAGACGGTCCTTTTTTATGCCGTTCAGCGGGTCTCGTTTGCCTTCTGCAGCCAGATGCTGCCAATGTCCAGTGCGTTGTACAGGCCATTCTTGGTGGTCTGGCGGAACACGCGGGCCTCAGGGGCCAGGCTGTCGTTGGTGGAAAAGACCTGAATGTGTACCTTATCGGCCACATCCATGCCGCCCACGGATTTGGTGCTCAGGATCTGCATCCGCAGCACATAGGGGTCGGTCATACGGCCGTAATACAGCTCGTTGTCCTTACGGACGAGGGGCTTGCCTTTATAAGTCAGTTTCGGTGTAAATGGCATCGTGAAAGCCTCCCTATCGTTTGATACACTTTAGTATAACACATCTGGCAGGATGGATGCAAGCCGCAGGGGCCGTACAGGCAGATTTTTCTTTGCGGACAGTTTCTGCTTGACAAACCACGGGCAGATGTGATATCTTTGACCCAGAAGAACGGGTTTGCCTGCTGACGGAACGTTGTGGAGCACCACAGTGCAGACAAAACCGGGTTTTGTTACGCCGACCGTCTGGGCAGCCTTGCGCTATTGGTGCGCAAAGCTGTCCTTTTTGCATTTCAGGGAGGATTTGAGCATGAAGTCTGATATCGAGATCGCACAGGAAGCCAAAATGAAGCCCATCACCGAGATCGCTGCCTCGCTGGGCCTTGCCGATGAGGACGTGATCCCCTATGGCCGCTACAAGGCCAAGATCAACCACCGCCTCATCCACAAGGCATCCAGGCAGGGCAAGATGATCCTGGTCACGGCCATCAGCCCCACCCCGGCAGGCGAGGGCAAAACCACCACCAGCGTGGGCCTGGCCGATGCCATGAACGCTCTGGGCAAAAAGACCATGCTCTGCCTGCGTGAGCCCAGCCTTGGCCCCGTGTTCGGTGTCAAGGGCGGCGCGGCCGGCGGCGGCTATGCCCAGGTGGTGCCCATGGAGGATATCAACCTCCACTTTACCGGTGACCTGCATGCCATCGGCACCGCAAACAACCTGCTGGCTGCCATGATCGACAACAGCATCCAGCAGGGCAACCCCCTGAACATCGACCCCCGCCGCATCACCTGGAAGCGCTGCATGGATATGAACGACCGCCAGCTCCGCTTCATCGTGGATGGTCTGGGCGGCAAGGTGAACGGTACCCCCCGTGAGGACGGCTTTGATATCACCGTTGCCAGCGAGGTCATGGCGATCTTCTGCCTGGCCACCAGCATCTCCGACCTGAAGGAGCGGCTGTCGAAGATCGTCTGCGCCTACACCTACGAAGGCAAGCCCGTCACGGCTGGCGACATCGGTGCTGCCGGTGCCATGACTGCACTGCTCAAGGATGCCCTTGACCCGAACCTCGTTCAGACGCTGGAAAACAACCCCGCCATCATCCACGGCGGCCCCTTTGCCAACATTGCCCACGGCTGCAACAGCGTCATGGCCACCAAGCTCAGCCTCTCGCTGGCCGATTACGTCATCACGGAGGCTGGCTTTGGTGCAGATCTGGGTGCCGAGAAGTTCCTGGATATCAAGTGCCGCTATGCCGGCATCGCCCCCAGCGCCTGCGTGCTGGTTGCCACTGTCCGTGCCCTCAAGAGCCACGGCGGCGTTGCCAAGGCTGACCTGAACCAGCCGAATCTCGAGGCTGTCAAGGCCGGTGCCTCCAACCTTGTGCGCCACATCGACAACCTGAAGAACGGCTTTGGCCTGCCTGTGGTGGTGGCCATCAATGCCTTCCCCACCGACACCCCGGAGGAGCAGGCATACGTTGAGCAGGTCTGTGCCGAGCAGGGCGTGCCCTGCGTCCTGAGCGAGGTGTTCGCCAAGGGCGGCGAGGGCGGCAAGGCTCTGGCCGAGAAGGTGCTGGAGGTCATGGAGGACCGTCCCATCCAGTATGTCTACCCGCTGGATATGCCCCTGAAGCAGAAAGTGGAAGCCATCGCCAAAAAGATCTACCGTGCCGATGGGGTGAATTTCAGTGCCGCCGCTTCCAAGACGCTGGCCGAACTGACCGAACTGGGCTACGGCGACCTGCCGGTCTGCATCGCCAAGACCCAGTACAGCTTCAGCGACAACGCCAAGCTGACCGGTGCACCCACCGGCTTTACCATGGAGGTGCGGGAAGTCCGCCTTGCCGCCGGTGCCGGTTTCGTGGTGGTTATCTGCGGCAACATTATGACCATGCCCGGCCTGCCCAAGAAGCCCGCCGCCGTCAATATCGACGTGGATGCCGAAGGCAAGATCACGGGGCTGTTCTGATGCCGCGTTCCCCGTTCCTGTTTCTATGACAAAACCGCCCTTCCGATTTGATACCAGAAGGGCGGTTTTTCTATGTGAGTATTCAGCTTAAGCCGTCTGTTGGCCCACGGTGTGGGTGGCGAGATATTCCACCCAGGCGGGGTAACCTTCCGGCTTGATGTGGATGCCGTCAGGCTGCGCGTACTCGGCTTTCAGGTCGCCGTTGTCGTCGGCAAGGGCTTCCCACAGGTTGAGGAAAGCGCAGTTCTTTTCCAGCGCAATGGCAGCCAGCTCATTGTTGATCTCGCACAGCCGCTCTTTGTACAGGCCGGGGTGGCTGCTGCGCACCTCGGGCCGGACAGGCGTGATGGACTGCACGTAGATCTGCGTGTTGGGCAAGGCCTGGGAGATCATATCCAGCATGAGCCGGTAGTAGGTGAGGAAGCTGGAATAATCCCCGTCCCGGTTGAGCACGTTGGTGCCCAGCAGGATGTACAGCACCGGGGGCTGCCGGGCTGTCAGCACCTCCATGGGGACCTCTGTGCCGCCATCGGAGCGCTTGCAGGTGGTGCCGTTGACCACGACGCTGGGGCCTGCGCCCCGGTAGGCGCAGAAAGAAGCCTCCGGCAGGCCGCTGGAATAGATCTGCATCCCCTGCGTCAGGCTGTCGCCCAGAAAACAGACGTTGGCAAAATAGCTGCGGTCCACAGCGGTGGTGCGGTCCAGCGCGGCCAGCCGGAAATCCATGGCGGTGGACCCAGCAGAGGTGGTCTGCACGTTCAGCCGCCGCGCGGGCGTGTAGCTGATGGTGTTCCACTCGCTGCTCTGCAGCTCCTGCTGGAAGATGGTCGGGCCCTGCACGGCGGCAGGGCTCTGCTCCCGGTGGAGGTGCTTCCACAGCAGGCCTACGGCGCTGAGCAGGATGAGCAGCACCAGCAGCCCGGCAACGGCAAAAGTCCTGCGCCAGCGCTTGCGCAGGATGCGGCGGCGGTATTCCTGATAATCGGCCATAAAAACACCCGGCTTTCTTTGTGTTCGTTACCCTCATTATACAGCACCCGGCGGGGCCGTGCAAGTGGGCCGTGCTACTTTACGGCGGCAGATGCTTTGTGGTATAATCATCATGGTTTAGTATGAAATCCTGTCGGCGGCGGGTGCCGCTGGCGTAACTGAGAAAGCAGGAATCAAAATTTATGCTGCAAAACCCTGAATTGCATTATCTGGACAACGCCGCCACCACCATCGTGGCCCCGGAAGTGGCGGATGTCATCGACAAGGCCATGCGGGAGCACTGGGCCAACCCGTCCAGTCTGTATGCCCCCGGTGCCCGGAGCGAGGAAGCCTTGAACGCCGCCCGCGCCGCCGTGGCCCGCACCCTGGGCTGCAAGAGCCGGGAGCTCTATTTTACCTCCTGCGGCAGCGAGAGCAACAACATGGCCCTGCTGGGCGCGGCCCTGACCCGCAGGTTCGGCAAGGGCATCGTGGTGTCCGGCTTTGAGCACCCCAGCGTGCAGAAGCCGCTGGAGCGTCTGGCCGCCATGGGCTACGATGTGACCGTGGTGGACCCCGGCCCGGACGGCACGCTGGACATCGACCGGATGCTGGACCATGTGGACAAAAACACCATCCTTGTGGCCTGCATGATGGTCAACAATGAAGTCGGCACCCGGAACGATGTGGAACGCCTGGCCGCCGAGGTCAAACGCCGCAACAGCCGCACCATCGTCCATGTGGATGCCGTGCAGGCCTGGATGCGGGTGCCCATCAAGCTGGCGAACATCGACACGCTGGCTGTCAGCGGCCACAAGATCCATGCACCCAAGGGCATTGGTGCGCTCTACCTGAGCGACAGCCTGTATCAGGCGTTCCAGGCTCCCTATCTGGGCGGTGAGCAGGAGCGGGAGAAGCGCCCCGGCACCGAGAACCTGCCCTATGCGCTGGGCCTTGCTGCCGCGGCCACCCGCCTGAACAAGACCATGAAGAGCCGGGATGCTGCTGTGCGCGCCCTGAACCTGCGCCTGCGGGAAGGGCTGAAAGCCTTCCCGGAGGTGGTCATCAACAGCCCGGACAATGCGGTGCCCGAGGTGCTGAACTTCAGCGAGAACTGCATCAAGAGCGAGACCATGCTGGCCCATCTGGCACAGCAGCAGGTCTATGTCTCCTCGGCCAGTGCCTGCGGCCGAGGGCAGCCCAGCCACACCCTTGCCGCTATGGGCAGGGACCCGCTGGCCATCGACACGGCCATCCGCGTGTCCTTCTGTGCGGACAACACCCCCGAGGATGTGGACGCGTTCCTCAACGCCTTCGAGGACGGAATGAAGCACTTACAGAGAATCAAAAAGTAAAAAAGGAAAGCATCCTCACCCTCTCAGGCCGCTCCGCGTCCAGCTCCCCCAAAGGGGGAGCTCTTGACAAAACCGGAAACTTTGCGTGGAATGCCAAGGCCTCCCACTTTGGGGGAGGTGGCAGCGCGTCAGCGCTGACGGAGAGGGTGAGCCAGCTATAATTAAGGAGAACTCTATGCGTGAAATTATTATGGGCTATCAGGGCGAGATGTCCCTGAAGGGTCTGAACCGCAACCAGTTTGAGTCGGCCATGATGAAGATCCTGCGCTACCGGCTCAAGACCGTGGGCAAGTTCAAGGTGTACTGCACCCAGTCTACCTTTTATATGGAGCCCGAGGAAGAGGACGTGGACATGGATCTGGCCTTTGACCGGGTGCGCACCGTGTTCGGTCTGGCGGCGCTGAGCCGTGCCGTGGTCTGCGAAAAGGACTTTGACACCATCTGCCGGACTGCGGAGGAGTATCTGGGCGACAGCCTGCACGGCATCAAGACCTTCAAGGTGGAGGCCCGCCGTTCCGATAAGACCTACCCCATGACCAGCCCTGAGTTGATGCGGGAGCTGGGCGCTTACCTGCTGGGGCTGCACAACTACCTGCGGGTGGATGTGAAGAACCCCCAGTTTAAGGTCATTGTAGAGATTCGCGATTACGGTGCGTATATTCATGGCCCGAAAATACCCGGAGAGGGTGGCCTGCCCGTGGGTACCTCCGGCCGTGCCCTGAATATGCTCTCCGGCGGCATCGACAGCCCGGTGGCCGCTTACCGGATGGCAAAGCGCGGTCTGGCCCTGGATCACATCCATTTTGCGTCCCCTCCGTATACTTCTGAGCGCGCAAAACTGAAAGTTAAAGCTCTGGCCCAGAAGATCACCCCCTATACCGGCAGCTCCAACCTGTTTGTGGTGCCCTACACCAAGCCGCAGGAATATATCCGGGACAATGCCCCCGATGTGCTGTTCACGGTGCTGATGCGCCGCAGCATGATGCGCATTGCCAATCGTATTGCCACCAGACAGGGCTGCGAGGCCCTCATCACCGGCGAGAGTCTGGCTCAGGTGGCAAGCCAGACCGTCAAGGCCCTGCAGTGCACCGATGCCGCCCAGGATCTGCCCATTCTGCGCCCGCTGATCGGCATGGACAAGACCGAGATCATCGAGACCTCCCGCCACATTGGCACCTATGAGACCAGCATCCTGCCCTATGAGGACTGCTGCACCATCTTCACCCCGCCGCACCCGAAGATCCGCCCCGAGCTGGCAGAGATCCTGGAGGCCGAAGCCGCCATGCCCGGTCTGGCAGAGCTGGAGGCCGAAGCTGCCGAGAACACCGAGCGGATCCGCATCCGCATTACGGACGAGATCGAGTTTGAGGGGTGAGCGGCATGACAGCGGAGATCATCAGTGTGGGCACCGAGCTGCTGCTCGGCAACATCCTCAACACCAATGCCCAGTACCTGAGCCGGGAGCTTGCTGAGCTGGGCATTACGGTCCAGCGGGAGAGCACCATCGGCGACAATCAGGGGCGGCTGGCGGACTTTGTCAACGAGGCAAAGAACCGCTGTGACCTGCTGGTATTCACCGGCGGTCTGGGCCCCACGGCAGACGACCTGACCAAGGAGACCGTTGCCGCCTGCTATGGCGATACGCTGGTCTTTGACGAGAGCGAGTGGGAGAAGATCTCCGGTTATTTTGCCCGCTCCGGCCGGGTGACCACCCCCAACAACCGCAAGCAGGCCATGGTGCCTGTAAAGGGGCATAAGATCATCAACCACCACGGCACTGCCCCCGGCGCGTGGTTTGAGCAGGAGGGCCGCTGTGCTGTCCTGATGCCGGGCGTGCCCAGTGAGATGAAGGCCATGTGGAACGAGAGCGTCCGCCCCCTGCTGATGAAGCGCCAGAACTGCACCCTGCACTCTGTCACCCTGCGGGTGCTGGGCGGCGAGAGCAACCTGGAATATCAGGTGCGTGATCTGCTGGAAAACGCCAACCCGACTGCTGCCATCTACTGTAAGACCGGTGAGTGCGAGATCCGCATCACGGCCCGGGCTGCTTCCGATGCGGAAGGCGAAAAAATGTGCCGGGAATATGCCAAAAAGTTCTATGATCTGCTGGGCGATGCGGTGTATGATGAGGATGTGGCCGGGCTGGAGGAGACACTGGTGCGCACCTTAAAGGAAAAGGGGCTCACCCTCTCCACCGCCGAGAGCTGCACCGGCGGGCTGATCGCACAGCGCATCACCTCGGTGCCGGGCTCCAGTGAAGTGTTCGGCTACGGCTTTGTGACCTATTGGGAGGCCGCCAAGGCCAGGCTGGTGGGCGTGGAACCGGATGTCATTGCAAAGTACAATGTGGTGTCGGCCCCCGTGGCCGCCCAGATGGCTCTGGGGGCCGCACAGGCTGCCGGTGCTGAGATCGGCATCAGCGTGACCGGCGTGGCCGGGCCGACCGGTGGAGATGCCCTCCGCCCGGTGGGCACGGTGTATCTGGGCGCGGCCCGGGGGGAGACGGTGTATGTAAAAAAGCTGTCTGTCTCCCGGCCCGACCGTGCATTGGTGCGTGCCCGTGCCGCGCAGGCTGCCCTGGAGCTGGCCCTGCGGCTGGCACAGGGAAAAGTTCCCGCAGGCACAGAGCCCCTTGCCCGGGACGCACAGCACAGCGCCGAAGCGCTGGACAAGCTGAACGAGGTGTTCCTGGGCCACTAAAAGGCAGGGGGAATGCAGGGTGACACAGCAACAGGAGACCGGGTGTGTGCTGCGGCTGTTCGGTGCGCAGTCCACAGCGGTGGGCAAAACGGTGGAAAACTTTCCGCCCCAGTGGCGGGCCGCGGCCCAGTGGAAGAGCCGGGGCGCGGAAACGCTGGTGGCCCTGCAGGCGCAGAACCCTTCCGGGCTGAAAAAGGCCGCGCAGGCCCTGCGGCAGGCGTTTTCGGCAGACCTGTACGGGGCAGGGGAGACCACTCTGCCTGCCGCCGTGGTGGAGGCGCTGGAACGGCACGATAAGCTGCTCATCTGTGCGGATGCTGCCGCCGGTGCCCTGCTGGAAGCCCGGCTCGAGAACCTGCCCGGGGCCGAGAAGGTCTTTGATTTTGGCGCGGTGAGCTATGCTAACCCCAAGACCGGCCCACTGATCGAAAAGCGTGCCCGTCTGCCCAAAGACTGCACCGACCCGCTCCGGCAGGCGCTGGCCCGGGCTCAGGCTGCCCGCCGCGTGGTGGGGGCAGATCTCTCCGCCGCCTGTGCCGAGCGGGAAAATGATTGTGTGCTGGTGCTCAGCTGCAGGAAGGGCTGCTTTCTGCGCACCGTCCCGGCGGGGGAGAACCCTGCCCTCTGGCTGCTGGATATTATCCGGCGCACGGCGGCAAACAAGCCTCAGGCTGAAGGGACAGGCTTCCTGCCTGCCCGCAGGGCTGCAAAGAAGGACGTTTCGCCCGGCCCCCAACCCAAGCGGCATCCCCTGCGCCGGGTGTGCATGACGCTGTTGGTGCTGGCTCTGCTGGCGGCTCTCGCTGCGGTGGGGGCGTGGGAATATACCAACGGCAATTTCTACGCCCTGCCGGAACAGCTGCACACCCTGCTGACGGAGCACGTTCCCCGCCCGGGGGCGACATTGGTATAAGAATGACCCTCTCTGTCACGCCGCCGCGCGCCGCAACACGGCAAGCGGCATGGCACAGCAATGACGGAGAGGGTCGTTTTTTCTAAATTAACAGAAAGTTCACCCAAAAAACGGATAAAATCTATCCATCGGGTTTGACGGGTTTTCAGCTTTGGTGTATCATATAAACAGTATGTGGTTTTTTCCGCTGTTGGGCGGCCTGCCGCCCCGATTTTTGATAGATGAGGTGTAACAATGTCCCTTGCTGAAAAACTCTTTGGCAGCTTCTCTGACCGGGAGCTGAAAAAGATCAATCCCATTACCAAAAAGGTGCTGGCACTGGAAACAAAGTATCAGCCGATGTCCGATGCCGAGCTGCAGGCGCAGACCCCGGCCCTGAAAGAGCGGCTGGCAAACGGCGAGACGCTGGATGATATCCTGCCCGATGCCTTTGCTGTCTGCCGCGAAGCCGCCTGGCGTGTGCTGGGCATGAAGCACTTCCCTGTACAGATCATGGGCGGCATTGCCCTGCACCGCGGCTCCATTGCCGAGATGCAGACCGGTGAAGGCAAGACCCTGGTGGCCACCCTGCCCGCCTACCTGAACGCCCTGACCGGCGAGGGCGTGCACATCGTCACCGTCAACGATTACCTGGCCAAGCGTGACAGCGAGTGGATGGGCAAGCTCTACCGCTGGCTGGGCCTGAATGTCGGCCTGATCGTGCAGGGCATTGATGGCGATGCCCGCCGCCGTGCCTACAACGCCGATATCACCTACGGAACCAACAATGAGTACGGCTTCGACTACCTGCGCGACAACATGGTGACCTATAAGGATAACATGGTGCAGCGCGGCCACGCCTTTGCCATCGTCGATGAGGTGGACTCCATCCTGATCGATGAGGCCCGCACCCCTCTGATCATCTCCGGCAAGGGCGAGGATTCCTCCAGCCTGTACACCCAGGTGGATCGCTTCGTCCGCACCCTGCACAAGAGCGTGGTGGTCGAGCTGGAAGATAAGGTGGAGGCCGATGAGCAGACCGACGGCGATTATGTCGTGGACGAAAAGCACAAGACCTGCACCCTGACCGCCAAGGGCATCCAGAAGGCCGAGGAATACTTCAAGGTTGAGAACCTGGCCGCCGCAGAGAACATGACCCTGGCCCACCACATCGATCAGGCCATCAAGGCTTACGGCGTGATGCAGAAGGATATCGACTATGTCGTGAAGAACGGCGAGGTCATCATTGTGGACGAGTTCACCGGCCGCCTGATGATCGGCCGCCGCTACAACGAGGGCCTGCATCAGGCCATTGAGGCCAAGGAGGGCGTGAAGATCGCCGCCGAGAGCAAGACGCTGGCGACCATCACCTTCCAGAACTACTTCCGCATGTACAAGAAGCTGTCCGGCATGACCGGTACCGCCAAGACGGAAGCCACCGAGTTCACCGAGATCTACGGCCTGAACATCGTCACCGTGCCCACCAACCGCCCCAACATCCGCAAAGATTACCCGGACGCGGTCTACAAGACCGTCAACGGCAAGTACAAGGCTGTCATCGAGCAGGTGCTGGAATGCCACAAGAACGGCCAGCCGGTTCTGGTGGGTACCGTCAGCGTGGAAAAGAGCGAGACGCTGGCCAGAATGCTGCAGAAGTACACCCGCGATTTCAATGTCCTGAACGCCAAGAACCACGAGCGTGAAGCCGAGATCGTGGCGCAGGCCGGCAAAAAGGGTGCCATCACCATTGCCACCAACATGGCAGGCCGTGGTACTGATATCATGCTGGGCGGCAACGCCGAGTTCATGGCCAAGGCCCAGATGCGCAGGGAACACTTCTGTGAGAACCTGCTCGACCCCGAAAAGCCGCAGGATGCCGACCCGAATGCGGTGGAGCTCCTGCTGACTGAGGCCGACGGCCACGGCGACACCAACGATGAAAAGATCCTGGCGGTGCGGAAACGGTTTGAGGAACTGTATGCCCAGTATAAGCCGGCCATCAGCGCCGAGGCAGAGGAAGTGCGCAAGGCCGGTGGTCTGTTCATCATCGGTACGGAGCGGCACGAGAGCCGCCGCATCGATAACCAGCTGCGCGGCCGTGCAGGCCGTCAGGGCGACCCCGGCGCGTCCCGCTTCTACCTGAGCCTGGAAGATGACCTGATGCGCCTGTTCGGCGGTGACCGCGTTTCCAGCCTGATGGATACCCTCAAGCTGGACGAGGATACCCCCATTGAGAACCGGATGATCACCAGCACATTGGAAAGTGCCCAGAAGAAGCTGGAAGGCCGGAACTTTGAGATCCGTAAGAACGTGCTGAAGTACGACGATGTGATGAACCAGCAGCGCGAGATCATCTATGGCCAGCGCCGCAAGGTGCTGGACGGTGAGGATATCAGCACCGAGATGCACAACATGCTGCGGGAGAACATTGATTCCAGCTGCAAGCAGTTCCTGGCCGGAGATGTGAAGGACGAGTGGGACTTTGGTGCCCTGCGCCGCCACTATCAGGGCTGGCTGACCACCGATGCCGACTTCCACTACACTGTGGCCGATTACGACAGCCTCTCCCAGAAGGGCATCGCCGATCTGCTCTACGACCGCGGAATGCAGATCCTGCAGGCCAAGGAGGTGCGGTACGGCGCACCGGTCATGCGTGAGCTGGAGCGCATCTGCCTGCTCAAGTGCGTGGACCGGATGTGGATGGATCACATCGACAACATGGACCAGCTGCGTCAGGGCATCGCCCTGCGCGGCTACGGCCAGAAGGACCCCGTGGTGGAGTACCGCATTGAGGGCTTTGATATGTTCGACCAGATGGTAGATTCCATCCGGGAGTCCAGCATCAAGATGCTGCTGACCATCGAGGTGCGGCAGGCCGGTGCTGCCCCCAAACGGGAGCAGGTGGCCAAGCCCACCGGTGAGGGCTTTGTGCCCGGCAACGGCGCACCCGGTGTCAAGGGTGCCCCCAAGGGCCAGCCTGTCCGGGTCATCAAGATCGGCCGCAATGACCCCTGCCCCTGCGGCAGCGGTCTCAAGTGGAAAAAGTGCACCTGCGCCCAGTATCACCCCGAAGGAAGCAACGGCGGGGAAAACTGAGCGACCTTAAAATCAAATAGAACGGGAGCTGACTGAAATGTTGACTGCAAAAGAACTGCTGGGCCGTGCCCAGGCGCTGGAACCCCAGCTGGTGGAGTGGCGGCGCACCCTTCACCGTCACCCGGAGGTGGGCTTTGATCTGACCCAGACCAAGGCACTGGTGAAAAAGGCCCTGATCGAGATGGGCTATGAGCCCAAGGATTGCGGCAAGGCCGGTGTCATTGCGCTGGCAGGCGGCAAAAAGCCCGGCAAGACCATCCTGCTGCGGGGTGATATGGATGCCCTGCCCATTCAGGAAGAATCCGGCGTGGATTACGCTTCCGAGGTGCCGGGCAAGATGCACGGCTGCGGCCACGATATGCACACGGCAATGATGCTGGGTGCTGCCCAGCTGCTCAAGGAGCACGAGGATGAGATCGAGGGCACCGTCAAGCTGGAGTTCCAGCCCGCCGAGGAAATCTTCCAGGGCTCCCCCGATATGATCGCCAACGGCCTGCTGGAAAACCCCAGCGTGGATGCGGCAGTCATGTTCCATGTGCTGGGCGGAATGCCCATCCCCGCCGGTGTGGTGCTGGTGCCTGCCTGCGGCGGCATCACCATGGCAAGCTGTGAGCAGTATCACATCATCGTCCACGGCAAGGGCGGCCACGGCTCCATGCCGGAAAAGTGCATCGACCCCATCACGGCGGCGGCACACATCCACATTGCCCTGCAGGAGATCAACAGCCGGGAGCTGGATGCCCACAGCTTTGGCGTGTTCACCACCGGCCGCTTCCAGGCAGGCGCGGCCTCCAATGTCATCCCGGACAGCGCGGAGATGTGGGGCACCATCCGCACCACCGACCCCGAGGGCGCGGTGACGGAGCTGCTGCACAAGCGGATGACCGAGATCGTGCAGGGGGTGGCCACGGCCTACCGCTGCACCGCCGAGATCGCCTTCAGTGATTACTGCCCCTGCATGGTGGTGGACAAGGAGCTTGCCGGCAACGCCCTGACCTATATGGGTGAGCTGCTGGGCAAGGGCGCAATGGATATGACCCCGATGACCGGCGGAAAGCCCGGCGGCGGCAGCGAGGATTTCGCGTTCGTCAGCCACGAGGTGCCCACCGTGAGCATGTTCCTGACGGCGGGCAACGCCAACGAGGGCTACACCTACGGCCAGCACCACCCTAAGGTGAAGTTTGATGACAGCGTCCTCTTTGAGGGCAGCGCGGCCTACGCCTATATGGCCCTGCGCTGGCTGCAGGAGCACAAGTGATCGGATAAAAACGAAGACCTCCTCTGGAAACAGCCAGAGGAGGTCTTTCTATATTGTGGGCAAAAAGGCCGAGCAACGGAAAAGCCTTTGCCTTATGAATCTGTCTTGTCTGCCTGCTCGATCAGGCTTCCAGGAACACTTTGCGCAGGGAGGGGTTGGTCTCCACGATCTTCACCAGCAGCACGCCCAGCACGGTGCAGCTGATGAGCTCACCGATGCCGACGGAGATGCCGTTGGTGATGCAGGCCAGCCACAGCGGGGCAGAGGAAGAAGGATCGGGGAACATGACGGCGATCTCAATGCCGATGATGACCGCATTGAAGAGCACGGGCGGCAGGGAAGGCACGATGGCCAGACCCTTGAAGCGGACGTTCCGCAGTTTGTAAGTCACAACACAGGCCAGCAGGGTGGCCAGGGTGCCAAAGATAACATCCACGATGGTGGAGCCCAGCAGGTTTGCCAGGAAGCAGCCCAGCACCACGCCCACGATGTACTCGGCACCGAACACGGGCAGCAGGCAGAGGGCCTCGGCAACACGCACCTGCACCGCACCATAGGAGAACGGCTGCAGCGCCATGCAGAGCACCACATAGAGAGCTGCGACCACAGCGCAGCGGGCCAGTTTGCGGACAGTAAAATTCTGATTCATAACAATACTCCGGCGGATGAATTTTGACCGCACAGGGACCGCCAGCCCTATGGGTTTGGCCCGGCATGGTTCGAGACACGCCGGGGAGCCTAAAATCCTAAGTTGCTCTTTCAGGTTGCCGCGCAAAAGCACAGCAAAAGGGAGTATAGCACAAATTGCCGCAAAATGCAACGGCCTGCAAACAAAAAAGAACTGCCGCGGCGGGCAGTTCTCAGAAAAAACTCAGCGTGCGTGGCCAACGTAGACCAGAGCAATGGTGTCGGGGCCGGTGTTGGCGGAAACAACGCCGCCCAGCGGGAAGGTGATGAGCGGGTCTTTGCCGAACGCCTTGCGGCAGGCCTTGATCAGATCATCCTTCTGGGGGATGTTGGTGTGGCCGATCATATAATCAAAGTCCTCCACACCCTCGCTGCGCTTTTTGGCCAGCTCCACCATGGCGGGCACGACCTTGTCATCGCCGCGCACCTTGGCCTCCACTTTGGTCTTTCCATCGATCAGGGTGATGATGGGGCGGATGCCCATCAGCTCGCCCATGACAGCGGCGGCGGCAGAGATGCGGCCGCTTTTCTTCATCTGCTTCAGGCTGTAAGGTCCGAGGACGATCTCCATCTTGTCCATCTGGGTCTCAAACTCCTGAATGACGTGGCTGATCTCCGCACCATTCTGCAGCTTGCGTGCCATCTCGCAGACATACCAGCCAAAGGGCATGGAGTAGGTGTGCGGGTCCAGCAGATGGATCCGCAGGTGGTGCTCCGGGCGCTCCTCCCGCAGCATCCCCTGGGCCATCACGGCGTTGTTGTAGGTGGAGGAGCCGCTGCGGTTGATGGGTACATGGATCACATCGGTGTAGCCCTCGTCCACATACTGGCAGTACTTTTCGCAGAACTGGATGGGGGTGATGGCAGCCGTGGAGGGAATGCCCTTGGCGGCGCGCATCTTTTCGTAGAACTCCTCATTGGTGCAGCTCTCACGCTCGATATAGTCTACATCATCCAGCAGGATGTGAAAGCCCATAATATCAATGCCGTACTTCTCGGCCAGCTCCTGCGGGATATCGCAGGAGGAATCGGTCAGGATCGCGATCTTGCTCATAATGTCCCTCATTTCCATTCGTATTCTCGCAGGCGGCCATGATCCAGCAGCTCCGGGAAATCCCACTGGCGCAGGACTTCATACACGCCCACAGCCACGCTGTTGGAAAGGTTCAGGCTGCGGCAGGTATCCCGCATGGGCATCCGGATGCAATGCTCCTGGTTGGCCGCCAGCAGTGCCTCAGGCAGGCCGGCATCCTCCCGCCCGAACACGAGGTAGGCCCCGTCCGGGTACTGGATGTCGGTGTAGCGCTGGGGCGCTTTGGTGGTAAAGTAGTAGAACGGGCCTTTGTTCCGGGCAAAGAAATCCTCCAGCCCATCATAGTAATTGATGTCGAGGTAGTGCCAGTAATCCAGCCCGGCATGCTTGAGCTTTTTGTCATCGATGGCAAAGCCCATGGGTCCCACCAGATGCAGGCGGCAGGCCGTGCAGGCACAGGTGCGGGCCACGTTGCCGGTGTTCTGGGGGATACGCGGCTCCACCAGAACGATGTTCAGGGTCGGTTTTTCGCTCATGGCGGCCTCCTCAGTCACTCCAGCTCACCGGGCAGAGCCGGGGCAGCAGGGGCTCGAACCAGACACCGTACCGGGTGTCCTGATCGGCGGGGGTCTGCTGAATGGCCAGCGAGACGAACTCGGCGGCGTTGTCGGCAGCGGCGCTCAGGGCGTTGCCCTGGATCAGCGAGCCAATGAGCACGGCACCGTACAGGTCACCCGTGCCCGGGAAGCTGCGGCTGATGTGCAGTTTTTTGATGACGAAGCGCTCGCGGCCGGAGCCTGCGCAGCCGATGTACTTGCCCAGTGCGAGGCCGGTGACCACCGCGCTGGGGGCCAGCGTCAGCAGCTCATCGGCCAGCGCCTGAGCGGAAGCGTCATCGAATGTGTCGGTCTGGGGCTCCCGCTCCAGCAGCAGGGCGGCCTCGGTGGCGTTGGGCAGGATCAGGTCTGCCCGGCGGCAGAGCCCGCGCATCCGGTCGATGAGAGCCGAGGTCACTGTGGAGTAGGCTTTGCCGTTGTCCCCCATCACAGGGTCCACCACCTTGCGGGCAGCAGGCCAGAGATCGAACGCCTTTTCGGCCAGCGCCACCTGGTCCTCGCCGCCTAAGTAGCCGGTGTAGATACAGTCAAACTCCACACCCAGCTCCCGGTAGTGCTCCAGAGCGGCCAGCCCGTAGGCGGCACCGTCCAGCCGTGCCGGTGTGCCCAGACCGCCCGTGTGGGTGGAGAGGACCACAGTGGGCAGGGCCACAGGCTGGCAGTCCATAACGGACAGCACCGGCAGGATGACCGCCAGGCTGCACCGGCCCATGCCGGAGAGGTCGTGAATGCAGAGAATTTTTTTCGGTTCAGTCGGTTTCAATAAAAAGGATCCTCCTTTGCGCCATCCACGGGCCGCACAGGGCCCAGTTTCTCAGCGTATGATACAGTATACCACATTTTGCGGGACAAAAAAAGCGCATACCGGATTCTTTACAGGAAATACTAGCCACAGCGGCAAAAAATCACACAGTGGAAAGGAGAGAGCCACATGAAAAACACAAATCGTCAGCCTTCCTCCGGCAGTGTTCTGCTGGGCATGGCGGCAGGCGCGGCCCTGGGGGCCGTGGGCACCATGGCAATGGCACAGAACCAGCGGCAGGTCAAGCGCACCGCACGCAAGCTGGCCAAGGGCGCGGAACGCGCCATGAGCCAGCTGGACACCATGGTCACGGATCTCGTGGAGCGCAGGATGGACCTGTGAGGAAAAACAAAAAGGCAGGGCCCGCGGGCTCTGCCTTTTTGCTTGCCATTTACTTCTGGTTCCAGATACACATCCGGGCGCTGGTGTTGATCTCACCCAGAACCTGCAGGTCCATCTGGATGTTGCAGGTCACAAGGACGGATTTGTTCACGTCGCTGCCGGTGAGCACCGAGGCGGGCAGGTTCTTGATGGTGAGCACCGCCGTGGCCTTGTTGAAATCACCGGTCAGGGTGCCGTCGTAGGTCACATCGCCGATGGTCAGGCCGGACAGATAGCCGGTGACACCCAGCTTGGATACCTGCATGACCGGCAGGGTCAGGGTGTAAGTGCCGTTGGCCTGCCGGGTGAGGGTGGCGGTGCGGTCGGGATCGATGCCGCTGTTGGCCATGGATTCCTTATCGGAGCGTTCCTTCCAGAATTTCACACCGACATTCTGGCTGCTGGCGGCACCGGCACTGACAGCCAGCACCAACAGCAGCACCAGCGAGATCAGCGCTGCGCCGGAGCGTTTGAATGTATTTTTCATAAAGATCAACCTTTCCTGGCCGTGCGTGTGCGGCCTGCTCTGGTGTCCTGTTGGGGCAGGACACAGGGTTTGTCAACGCCAAAATATCACGTCAGCGATAATATGTCAATCTGCTTCGTGAGCTTTTCACAAAAAAGTTTCACTTATAAAATCAAAAGTAGAAAAAATATCCGCTCCCCTGTGCGGGAAGCGGATATTGTAAAACCTCTCAGGCTCTTTGCGCCAGATCCCATAATAGGGGAGGCAAGCCGCAGGTGACGGAGAGATTACACTTCAAAATTGGGGTCGTCCTTCAGCATGTGGATGTTGGTCATGAAGGCGCTCTGCTCGGGGTCGGTGAACTCGGCCTCCTTCACATACTTGTTCAGCACAGCTGCGGTGCGCACGGGGTCGGCAATGGTGCCGGCACCGCCAATGCAGCCGCCGGGGCAGCCCATGCCCTCCAGCAGGTAGCCGTTGTACTTGCCGGCCTTGGCCAGCATCAGCAGCTTCTTGCACTCGGCCAGACCCTGTGCAGAGGCGATCTTCACCTCCATGTCGGGACGCCATTCCTTGATCTTGTCGGCAACGGCCTTGGCCACGCCGCCGGACTGTGCAAAGCCGCGGCCTGCAGCAGAAGCGTAGCACAGATCCATCTCGGCGGGATCCACCTCCAGACTATCCAGATCCAGATCCTTGGCCTCGATGATGCCGGCCAGCTCCTCAAAGGTCAGCACAAAGTCCACGTCAGAGCGGACGGTGCGGCGGGATGCCTCCAGCTTCTTGGCGGCGCAGGGTCCGATGAAGCACATACGGGTCTCGGGGTCGGCCTGCTTCATCATGCGGGCGGTGAACACCATGGGGGTCATGGTCATGGAGATGTTCTTGGCAAGGCCGGGGAAGGCGGTCTTTGCCATCATGCTCCATGCGGGGCAGCAGGAGGTAGCCATGAAGTCCAGCTTCTCGGGCACTTCCTCAAGGAAGTCGTGTGCCTCGTCCACGGTGCACAGGTCGGCACCAATGGCAACCTCCACCACATCACAGAAGCCGATGGCCTTCAGGGCAGCCTTCAGCTTGCCGGTGGAAGCCAGAGAGGGGAACTGGTTGATAAAGGCGGGAGCGACCAGTGCATAGATGCGGTCGCCGCGGTTGAAGCCCTGGATCAGCTGATAGATCTGGCCCTTGTCGGCAATGGCACCGAAGGGGCAGTTCACCAGACACTGACCGCAGGAAACGCACTTGCTGTAATCGATCTCGGCACGGCCCAGCTCGTCAGAGTGGATCGCACCCATACCGCAGGCAGCGGCGCAGGGACGCTCGGTCTTGACGATGGCATTGTAGGGGCAGACAGTGACGCAGCGGCCGCACTTGATGCACTTTTCCTGATCGATGATGGAACGGCCGCTCTCCCAGGTGATGGCCTTCTTGGGGCAGACTTCCATACAGGGGTGGGCCAGACAGCCCTGGCACAGGTCAGAGACCTTGACCAGCTTCTCGGGGCAGCGGTTGCAGGCAAACTTGATCACGTTTACCAGCGGGGGATCATAGTACTTATCGGCAATGGAAGCATCCTCCAAGCCGGAGACCACACTGTTGTGCTCATCCATGCGGCGGGTGGGCAGGCCCATGGCCAGACGGACGCGCTCCTCAACGATGGCGCGCTCTAGGAAGATGTCCTTGCGCAGCTTGCCTTCCTCACCGGGGATGATGGTGTAGGGGATCTTGCGCATCAGGTGGTTGGCCTGCTCGCCCTTGACGTTGGCGTAAGCCATCCGTGCCACCTCGGTAAACACCTGACGGCGGATCTGAATGACTGTGGTATTGATTCCTCTAAAACTCATTCCAATCTCTCCTTGTTCAGAAACAGAAAACATCCCGTCCTACACTGGACTGCGGCAGGCGGAATTTGCTTTGCTCCGGGCCGGCTGGTACCGCACCGCTGCAACCGGCGCTCCGACCCAGATATCCAGTTTTATTTTAACATAAACGGGCCTGCGTGAAAAGAGAAAATTTCAAATATGTTAAAGAATTAGCAAATAGTACAGGACGCACAAGATTTAACGAACTTTTTTAGCAGAGTGCTGCACGGACGCGCTCGCCATCGTACTCGCCCAGCCTGACGTGAACGATCTCGCCGCTCTTGTGGCCGGGGGCAGAGACCACCACCGGGATGTACAGCCGGGTGTAGCCTGTGAACAGCGTCTCGGAGAGGGGTGTTTCCAGCAGGACCTCGTCCTCGGTGCCGACATGAGCGGCCAGCACTTCCCGGCGGATCTCCTCGGCCAGTGCGTTCATCTCGCGGCTGCGGGCCTGCTTCTCCCGCTCATGCACCTGCGCCGGAAAATCATAGGCGGGGGTGCCGCTGCGGCGGGAGTAGGGGAACACATGGACCTTCAGGAAGCCGATCTTCTTGAGGAAAGCACAGCTTTCCTCAAAGTCGGCCTGGGTCTCACCGGGGAAGCCGCAGATGCAGTCGGTGGTAAAGCTGACAGGGCGCTCCCCATAGGCGGCGCGGATCTGATCCACCACCTGGGCGTACTGCTCCGCGGTGTAGACCCGGCGCATCCGGCGCAGGGTGGAGGTGCAGCCGCTCTGCAGGCTGAGGTGGAACTGGGGGCAGAGCTTTTCCACCGCTGCCAGCCGGGTGATGAACTCCGGGGTCAGCATGTCGGGGTCCAGGCTGCCCAGACGGATCCGTTCGATGCCCTCCACCTGAGCGCATTTTTCCACCAGCTCCACCAGATTGGTCCCGGTGTCCAGACCGTAGCTGGGCAGGGAAATGGCGCTGAGCACGACCTCGCGGTAGCCGGAGGCGGCCAGCTGGCGCAGCTCCTTCAGGATGCTGTCCTCGGCGCGGCTGCGCACCGGGCCGCGGGCGCGGGGGATGACGCAGTAGGCACACTGACGGTTGCAGCCGTCCTCCACCTTGATAAACGCGCGGGTGTGGGTCTCGAACCGCTCCACGGGCAGCTCCTCAAACAGTTCGCCCCGCTGGTGGGGCGTAACGGCAACGATGCGCTCGTGGCCGTCCAGCAGCTTGAGCACATTGTCCAGGATGGCCTTGCGGTCTCCGTTGCCGCAGACGAGGTCAGCCTCCATGAACTGGGCAGCCTCCTCGGGGAAAGCCTGAGGATAGCAGCCGGTGAGCACGGTCACGGCACCGGGATTTTCGCGCTTGGCGCGGCGCAGCCACTTGCGGCTCTTCTGGTCACCGAAGTTGGTCACGGTGCAGCTGTTCACCACAAAAACATCCGCTTCTTCGCCCTCCGGCACGATGGTGAAGCCAGCGCCCCGGAACATCTGCTCCAGCGCGCCGGTCTCGTTCAGGTTGACCTTGCAGCCAAGGGTATAAAAACAAACTCGCATAAAGATCCTCTCAGATAAACGGCCTCACCCTCTCCGTCAGCGCTGACGCGCTGCCACCTCTCCCGAAGGGCGAGGCTTTGGCAATCCATGCAAAGTTACTGGTTTTGTCAAAAGCTCTCCCTTTGGGAGAGCTGGACGCGAAGCGGCCTGAGAGGGTGAGCCAGCTAAAGTGTTTATAAACTCTCCTATTATAGCAGATTTTCCTCCCGTAGAAAAGGGCATTGACCCCTCTTTTTTTGCATAGAATGCAACCAGAGACTTTACGCGGGGAGGTACGAGGAATGGAACGGAGAAATTTGGCCCTGCTCTGCGCGGGGGTGCTCTGCTTCTGGCTGTTTGCGCTGGCTGTGGGTACGGCACAGGGGGCCGGGCTGCGGGTGGCCATTGGGGGAACGGGACCGGCAGTGCAGGCGGATGCCCCGGCGGTGCTGGCGGCGGCTCCGGCCAACAGCGGGCTGCAGCTGGAATGCCGGGCGGCAATCCTCATGGAGCCGGAGACGGGCCGTGTGCTCTACGAGAAAGCACCGGATGAGCGGATGCCCATTGCTTCCATCACCAAGCTGATGACCCTGCTGCTGACCTTTGAGGCCATCCGCGGTGGAAAATTGACCCTCGATACCCCCGTGCCGGTGAGCGAACACGCCTATCACATGGGCGGCAGCCAGATCTGGCTGGAGCCCGGGGAGCAGTTCACGCTGGACGAGATGCTGCGGGCCATCTGCGTTTCCTC
The DNA here is from genome assembly GCF_022750605.1 of Faecalibacterium sp. BCRC 81149. Taxonomy (NCBI): domain Bacteria; kingdom Bacillati; phylum Bacillota; class Clostridia; order Eubacteriales; family Oscillospiraceae; genus Faecalibacterium; species Faecalibacterium sp. BCRC 81149. Next base: position 99,837 of record NZ_QXJA01000008.1, read on the forward strand.
AGCCAACGATGCCGCTGTGGCGGTGGCCGAGCTGGTGGGCGGCAGCGAGCCGGTGTTTGTGGAACAGATGAACGCCCGGGCGGCGGAGCTGGGGATGACCAACACCACCTTCCGGAACGCCTGCGGGCTGGACACCGAGGGCCATCTCTCCACGGCGCGGGATGTTGCCGTTCTGAGCCGTTACCTTCTCAATACCTGCCCGGAGCTGCTGCACTATACCGGCATCTGGACGGACAGCCTGCGGAACGGCCAGACCCAGCTGGTGAACACCAACAAGCTCCTGCGCCGGTACAGCGGCATCACCGGGCTCAAGACCGGCACCACCAGCGGGGCGGGGGTCTGCATCAGCGCCAGCGCCACCCGGGACGGCCTGACCCTGATCGCCGTGGTGCTGGGGTCACCCTCCAGCGCCGACCGGTTCCACTCCGCCACCACCCTGCTGGACTACGGCTTTGCCAACTATGCCGCTGCCCCGCTGCCCACCCTGCCGGAGCGCCCGCTGGCGTTGGCCGTAAAGGGCAGCGCCGAGGACAGCGTGCCGCTGGATTACGCCGCCCTGCCCGAGACGATCCTGACCGAGAAGGGGACGGCCTCTGCCCTGCGGGCTGAACTGACCCTGCCCGAGGCGCTGGAAGCCCCCGTGGAAAAGGGGCGGACGGTGGGAAAGGTGAGCATTTTTCAGGATGATACCTTATTGAATGAATACGAAGTAAAAGCGGCCGCGGATGCCCCGCTGCTGACCTTTGGCGGCGCGCTGGAGATGCTGTGGCAGTGCCTGCTGGGAGCATAGCGGACAAAAGAAACACATCACCGAACAAAAGCGGTTAGCAGAAACAAAGCGGCGTTGGCGGGCCTGAACAAAAGATGTCAGGACAGCCAAAAGAACACTATTAAAATTGTATGAAATCCGGGGATTTTGGCCTTGACTTTGCACGATTGGAACGGTACACTTATACTAACAAAACCCTCAGGGAGCACGTCCCGTAAAAACGTTTGGAGGTTCTGATAGAATGAGCGTCGTTCTGAATACAAAGCACCTCTCCAGTTTTATCAACGAAGAGGAATATAAGGCCATCTATCCTCAGGTGGAAGCGGCTCACAACCAGCTGGAAGCCAAGAATGGCCCCGGCAATGATTTCCTGGGCTGGATGTACCTGCCCCGCGATTACGACAAGGAAGAGTTTGCCCGCATCAAGGAAGCTGCCAAGAAGATCCGTGAGGACTCCGAGGTGCTGGTGGTCGCCGGCATCGGCGGCAGCTATCTGGGTGCCCGCGCTGTGATCGAGGCCGTCAAAGGCCTGTACCACAACGAGCTGGAGGATGGCCCCAAGATCTACTTCTGCGGCAACAGCATCAGCCCCAGCTACCTGAATGATATCATTGCTCTGTGCAAGGGCAAGAAGTTCTCCATCAATGTCATCTCCAAGTCCGGTACCACCACCGAGACCAGCCTGGCGTTCCGTGTTCTGCGCAAGCTGCTGGAGGATGAGATGGGTGTTGAGGAAGCCAACAAGCGCATCTATGCCACCACGGACCGTGCCAAGGGCACCCTGAAGCAGCTGGCTGACGCGCAGGGCTGGCCCACCTTCGTGGTTCCTGACGATGTGGGCGGCCGCTACTCCGTTCTCTCCGCTGTGGGCCTGCTGCCCATTGCTGCCGCCGGGATCAGCATCGACGAGTTGATGAAGGGCGCAGCCGATGCCATGGAGCGCTTCTCCGTGCTGAGCCCGGACAACGACGCTTACAAGTATGCTGCCATCCGCAATATCCTGTACCGCAAGGGCAAGGCTGTTGAGATCCTGGAGTGCTACGAGCCCAACTTCACCCTGATGAACGAGTGGTATAAGCAGCTGTTCGGCGAGAGCGAGGGCAAGGACAACAAGGGCCTGTTCCCCGCAAGCTGCATCTTCTCCACTGACCTGCACTCCATGGGCCAGTTCATCCAGGAAGGCTCCCGCATCATGTTCGAGACCATCGTGGATGTCAAAAAGCCTGCGCAGGATCTGTTCATCGAAGAGCTGAAGGGCAACTTCGACGGCCTGAACTTCCTGGCGGACCAGAATATGAGCGTGGTCAACCGCAAGGCCATGGAGGGCACCATCCTTGCCCACACCGACGGCGGCGTGCCTGAGGTGCTGATCGAGGTGGACGACCTGACTGCTTATAATGTAGGCTACCTCATCTACTTCTTCTGGCGTGCCTGTGCATGCAGCGGCTACCTGCTGAGCGTGAACCCCTTCAACCAGCCGGGTGTCGAGAGCTACAAGAAGAACATGTTCGCTCTGCTGGGCAAGCCGGGTTACGAGAACCTGACCGCCGAGCTGGAAGCAAAGTTGAAGTAAGCAGGAAACAAAAAATGATCTCCCGCCGCAAGGCGTGGAAAATACAGGAGGACAGAACTATGATTAAACTGATTGTTGGTACCAAGGGCTCCGGCAAGACCAAGGCAATGATCGACCAGATCAATGACGCGGTCAAGACCTCCAAGGGCAACGTCGTCGTCGTGGAAAAAGGCATGAAGCTGACTTACGACATCGCCCCCGCTGCACGTCTGATCGATCTGGATGAGTATAAGATCGCCGGCGGCGAGATGCTGTACGGCTTTGTTGCCGGCCTGATGGCAAGCAACTACGATATCACCGACCTGTACATCGACGGCATCCTGAAGGTGCTGGATCACGATATCAACCGTCTGGGCGCTGTGCTGGACGAGATGGCCGCCATTGCAGGCGATTCCGTCAAGGTCACTGTTACTGTCAGTGCTGACGAGGCTGCTCTGCCCCACGACGTGAAAAAGTACCTGTAATTTTCTGAACTGAGCGCATTCCAACGGGCAGGAAACCGGAAAATCAAAATTTTTTCGGTTTTCTGCCTGTTTTGGTGTTGACAAAGGTTGGCTTTGGCGCTATACTAACAAAGCAGCCTTTTATGAGGTGTACTATGCAATTTGACCTGAGAAAGTTTATCGCAACCGGCACACAGCCTTACCATGCAGAGTTTCCCTGTGATTTGTCTGCACGGGACTTTGCCGGTGCAAGGATCGAACAGCCCGTGACCGCCAGCTTTACCGCTGAGCCGGACGGCGATGAGGTCCGGATGACACTGCGGGCAAAAGCATTGGTGCACGGAGAGTGCGCCCGCTGTCTGGACCCGGTTGAGCGGGAAGAGACAGTTGAAGCGGAGTGGACAGCAAAGGAGCGGGATCTGGATGACCCGGATTTCGAGCTTCCGCTGGACGAAAAAGGACATCTGGATGTGGATGAATGGCTTGCCCAGGAGTTTATGTTCCAGATCCCCACGGTGCTGCTTTGCAGCGCCGACTGCCCGGGGTTATGCCCCCGGTGCGGCAAGAAGAGGGCAGATTGTACCTGCCCGCCGGAGGAAGACAAGGCCGCTCCTGTTGACGCAAGGCTCGCGATCCTCAAATCACTGCTGAACTGAGAAACCCATCAAGGAGGTGCAAAAATATGGCAGTACCTAAGAGACATCTTTCCAAGGCCCGCCGCGACAAGCGTCGCAGCAATGTTTGGAAGCTGGAGGCCCCCGCACTGGTCAAGTGCAGCAACTGCGGCTCTCTGAAGCTCCCCCACCAGGCATGTGGCAACTGCGGTTACTACAAGGGCGAGGAAGTCATCAAGAAGGCCTAATTTGCGCAAAATTGGTGGCACATTGGTGTTATGTTGAGAAGGGGATGGCGCAATGCCTTCCCCTTCTTTCTTTGTCTGGAGGTGAAATGCAATGGCGATCAAGATCGACCGCATCGACGCGGGCAGCGAAGCCGAGGCGCTGGGCCTGCAGCCCGGCGATGAGCTGTTGAGCGTGGATGAAAATGAGCTGAACGATACGCTGGACTATGATTTTTATACCGACAGCAGCAGCTTTCACCTGAAGGCAAAGGTTGCCGACGGCATCCGGGAGTGGGATGTCCGGCGCGCGGAGCGCGGCCCCTTTGGCTGCGATTTCTCCACCTATCTGGGCGACCAGAAGCATTCCTGCTCCAACCACTGCATGTTCTGCTTCATCGACCAGCTGCCCCCCGGTATGCGCGAGAGCCTGTATTTCAAGGATGATGACGAGCGGCTGAGCTTTCTGTTCGGCAACTACATCACCATGACCAATATGCAGGATCACGAGATCGACCGCATCATCAAGATGCACATCTCGCCCATCAACATCTCGGTGCACACCACCAACCCCCAGCTCCGTGTCCGGATGCTGGCCAACAAGCGGGGCGGCGAGGTGCTCAAGTACCTGCCCCGTCTGGTGGAGGGCGGCATCGCCGTCAACTGTCAGCTGGTGCTCTGCCGGGGCATCAATGATGGCGAAGAGCTTCGCCGCACCCTGGGCGACCTGCTGGAGCTGACCCCTATGGTGCAGAGCATTGCCGCTGTGCCCTGCGGTGTGACGGATTACCGCCAGAATCTGTTCAAGCAGACCCCCTATGATGCCGAGACCAGCGCCGCTGTCATCGACATTATGGAGGAGTTTGGCGATGAGTGCAAACGCCGCCACGGCAAGCGCATCATCTACCCCAGCGATGAGTGGTACCTCAAGGCGGGGCGGCCCATCCCCCCGGCAGAGTTCTATGAGGACTTTGATCAGCTGGAAAACGGCGTGGGTATGATGCGCCTGTTCGAGGATGAATTCCGGGCAGAGCTGGACAGGCCCCACCGCATCTACGGCACCAAACAGATCGATGTGGTCACCGGCACGATGGCAGGCCCCCTCATCACAGAGATGATGGACGAGCTCCACCGCCAGTACCCCATGATCGATGTGAAAGTTCACGTTGTCAAGAATAATTTCTTTGGCGGCAACGTGGGCGTGGCGGGGCTTATCACCGCCACCGATATCATTGCCCAGTGCGAGGGAAAGCTGGAAAGCGGAACTTTGGGCATCCCCGCTGTCATGCTGCGGGAAGAAAAAGATACGTTCCTCGATGATATGACCATTGCCCAGTTGGGAGAACGGCTGGGGGTCAAGGTCGAGGTGCTGCCGGTGAGCGGCGGCGATGAGGCAAAAGCCCTGCTCCGCACCGGCCTGCATATTTCGAGAAGAAGAGCATAACGAAAGGAGGAACCCCCTATGAGCAAACCCATCGTAGCAGTGGTTGGCCGCCCCAATGTGGGCAAGTCCACCCTGTTCAATAAGCTCTGCGGCCAGCGTCTGGCCATCGTGGAGGATACCCCGGGCATCACCCGCGACCGCATTTTTGCAAACTGCGAGTGGAGCGGCCACGAGTTCATGCTGGTGGACACCGGCGGCATCGAGCCCAAGGCGACCGAGGGCATTCTGGCCCACATGCGTGAGCAGGCAGAGATCGCCATTGACACCGCTGACTGCATCATCATGGTGGTGGATGTCCGCGACGGCCTGACCGCCGCCGACGAGGAAGTGGCCCACATGCTGCGCCGCAGCCATAAACCCATCATCCTGGCTGTCAACAAGTGCGATAAGACCGGCGAGGCCCCCATGGAGCTCTACGAGTTCTATAACCTGGGCTTTGACGAGGTGATGCCCATCTCGTCCGTGCATGGTCACGGCACCGGCGACCTGCTGGACGCTGTCTGCGCCCACCTCGATTTCAGCGAGACCGTGGTGGAGGAGGACCGCATCCCCGTTGCCATCATCGGCCGCCCCAACGTGGGCAAATCCAGCCTGACCAACCGCATTCTGGGCGAGAACCGGATGATCGTTGCCAACGAGGCCGGCACCACCCGTGATGCCATTGATACCCCTGTGGATAACGCTTACGGCAAGTTCATCTTTACCGATACCGCTGGTCTGCGCAAGCGCAGCAACATTTCTGACGGCCTTGAGCGCTATATGGTCGTGCGCGCGCTGGCCGCTGTGGAGCGCAGCCGCGTGGCCCTGATCCTGGTGGATGCCACTGTCGGCTTCACCGAGCAGGACAGCAAGGTGGCCGGTTATGCCCACGAGCAGGGCAAGGCCTGCATCATCGTTGTCAACAAGTGGGACGCTGTGGAGGGCAAGGAGACCAACACCATGGAGCATCAGCGCCGGGATTACGCCGATTGCTTCAGCTTCATGGGGTATGCGCCCATCATCTTCATTTCGGCCCAGACCGGCTATAACGTGAACAAGCTGATGCAGCTGATCCGTGACGTGGATGCCCAGAACGGTGCCCGCGTGCCCACCGGTGTCCTGAATGAGATGCTGGCCCGCGCTACCGCCCGGATGCAGCCGCCCAGTGACAAGGGCCGCCGCCTGAAGATCTTCTACCTGACCCAGGCTTCCACCCGTCCCCCGACGTTCGTGGCCTTCGTCAACTCCAAACAGCTGTTCCATTTCAGCTATCAGCGGTATCTGATCAACCAGATCCGGGAGAACTTTGGTCTGGAACACACGCCCATCCGCCTGGTGATCCGTGAGCGCGGCACCGGCAGCGTCGGCGCAAAAGATGTGTAACAGGGGAGGCGGCTGTTGATGATGACCTTCTTCATCGTTCTGGCTGCCGCTGCGCAGGCTTACCTGCTGGGCAGCGTGGACACCGGCATCCTGGTCAGCAAATACCTGTACCACGATGATGTCCGCAATCACGGCAGCGGTGCAGCCGGTATGACCAACATGCTGCGCACCTTTGGCAAAAAGGCAGCGGCGTTCACCGCCGCAGGCGACGTGCTGAAAGGCGTTGCCGCTGTCTGCATCGGCCGCTGGCTCTTCGGGTTCCTGCCCGCAGATGCCGCCGTTTCGCCCTATCTGGGCGTGTATCTGACTGCCATTCTGGCCGTGGTGGGCCACACCAAGCCTGTTTATTTCGGCTTCAAGGGCGGCAAGGGCGTGCTGGTGGCGGGAGGGGCTATCCTGGCGATCCAGCCCATCCTCCTGCCGGTGCTGACCGTCGTCTTTCTGCTCTGCCTTGTCCCCACCGGCATGGTGTCGCTGGGCAGCATTGCAATGGCGGCATCCTATCCGGTGCTGACCCTCATCTACGGCCTGCTCAAGGGCTTTGCCGTTGGCGACCTCATCGTCTGCGTGGTGGGAGCTGCCATCATGGGCGGCATGGTCATCTGGATGCACCGGGCCAATATCCAGCGCATCCGTGAGGGAAAAGAGTACCGCTTTGGTTCTAGGCACAAGCAGTAACCGGAACAAAAAACAACAGCGCATCCTTCGGGCAGAGCCTGCCTGCGGGATGCGCTGTTTTGCGTGGAGGGGGCTGTGCCCGGTCGATGTGCCTGCACGGTTCAGTTTACTGAAAAATCTTTGCAAAAAAGGTTGACAAAGGGCGGCGCAGCTGGTATAATAATTCACGTCGCAGGACACAAACTGAAAATGTGGGGGATTAGCTCAGCTGGGAGCCCGGTTGGTATCAAAACACACCCCCAGTCAGATAGTCCTGCGACAATCAAATTCCCAACAAAAAACTCCATCCAAGAGGTTCGCTTCTTGGATTTTATGGGGGATTAGCTCAGCTGGGAGAGCGCTTGCATGGCATGCAAGAGGTCAGCGGTTCGATCCCGCTATTCTCCACCAAAAAAGCACTGTACTTCGTAGGAAGTATGGTGCTTTTCTTTTTGCTTTCTTGGAGGTCACACTGAAAATCAGCCAAATGCCTGATTTTGCAGGCGTATGGACGGCAACCCCCAATTCTTGCTGTTTCGTTGTTTTTGAAAATGCTTGTTCGATGCCCGACTGTTTTGCAGGCGGACGTATCACTCCCCCTCAATGTAAGGAGTGAGATCGAAGTTGAACGAGATGTTGATCTGGTATCCGCGATATACGTCTACCCTGCGGATGAGCTGGTTGACGATCATCTTCTTCGCTTCAAAATTTGCACTGTCGTACAGGTCAGCATAAGAAATCAGTTCATCATACAGCCGCGACACTTTATCCATCAGCTCAGCCGTTTTCTCCAGTTCTTCACTGGCCGCTTCGCAAAGGTTTTCCAGCTCCGTGAGTTTCTCTTCCTGCGCTGTAATCATTTCGGCAAGGGTTTCTCTCGGTAACACGCTTTCACCTTTGATGCAAGCTAAAACCTCGGTTTTCAGTGCGAACAGGTCTTTTTCTGCCTTGTTCCGCTGTGTCTGAAGGTCTTGCAGATGATTCTTGCGTTCCGCATTCTCTTTTTCATAGCGTTTTGTAACGATCTGCTCTTTGGGGATACCCCTCATCTTGGAGAAAATCTGGCGGACAGCTTTATCAATGATCTCATCCAGAATGTGGACGGTATATCCCGTCTGCCCGGTGCAGTTGGTCTGCTTGCGGAGCTTTCCGTAACAGGTATAGCGAATACGCAGCGTATCGTCTAACGATCCATCTGCCATTTTTCGCCATTTACGGCTGCTGGTCAGTTCCAGCTTTGCACCGCAGTGTCCGCAGTAAGCGTTGCCGGCAAGCAGCGACTTCCCATGGATGTTCAAAGGAAGACGATTTTCGGCTTCCGCAGTTGAGCGCACAGAGCGTTCATTCCGAATGCGCTGTGCGTTTTCAAACTGTTCCTGCGGGACAATCTGCAAATCCGGCATCAATTCTGACCGTGCATCCCCACAGCGGAGAACGCCGGTGTAGGTCAGGTTTTGTACCATCCCCCGAATACTGGATGGGTGCCAGCACTTTCCAGACCTTGCGCGATAGCCAGAATTGTTCAGATAGGTAGCAATGTGCTGCGGGCCGTAGCCCTCATACACATATTTGTCAAAGACAATCCGCACTACGGCAGCTTCCTGCTCGTTGATGTGCAGTTCGTACAGTTCATGCTTGCGCTTGTTGATACGCCCACTCCGTACAAGGTCATAGCCATAAGGCGCATTTCCGCCCTTGAAGTGACCTTCTTCTACAAGCTGGCGCAGACTGGTGCGGGTACGGACGGAAGTCTTTTCGCTTTCTCCGTCCGCCTGCCAGAATCGGATGTAGTTCAGCAGTTTGTCAGTGTGGTTGTCGAAACGCTGCTCACCCTCTTGGGTACTCCATACCCGGATGCCGTTCCGTACAAACCATTCCACAACAAAGGGCGTTTCATCTGCGATACGACCGATACGGTCGAACATGAATACCAGCAGGATATCGAACTTGCCCTTTCGGGCATAGTCCTTGATGATCTGGAGCTTGTCGCGGGCGGCGGCCCGGACTTTGTGGCCGGACACGCCTTCTTCCTGTTCTTCATGGACGATGACCCAGCCCTTCGATTCAGCGAATTTATGGCAAGCCTTTCGCTGCATGGGCAGGTCTGCTTCATGGTTGGAGTTGAAATCCACCTGCTTATCGGTGGAAACGCGGTACAAGCAGCACACGCGATTGTTATTTCTTGTCATTGTAAATTCCTCACTTTCATCATAAAAGTGGGGATAGGCTTTATTTCGTTGTCAAAGAACGTCCGGCAATGGCTCGGTTTGTAATATCGCCCGTTACCGCACTCAGTATAGCGTTTGATTCTGCATTCGTCCATGATGTCAACCTACCTTCTTCGTATAGCTGGTGGCAAGCAGGATGTTCCGAATGCGCTCAAACGCTTCCGGGTTGGGTTCCTTGGAAAAGCTAAAAACGACAGGATAACCGTTGATTACATGATATTGCCGGTCGGCATCACGGTCAGCCGCAGGAAGGTTCTCTGCGACCTGTGAAAATTTATCGATCATAAGATTGTAACTCCTATTATGAATAAATGCTGTTGTCTTAATATGTAACAATGGGCATCTGCGTTGTGCGGATGCCCATTGTCTTTAAGGAGAGATTCCTGTAAATGTCAGAACTTCATTGGCAGCGCATCCTTACGGGATTTGCCGTTGTACGCCGCATAGATGGGGAAAACGTATTTCTTCCATCCGGGCAGCTTTGCCGGGTTGTCCATCCCGGTGCGGTAGATTTCCATGGGATGGACGCTGCGCAGGGCACGGATCAGCCGTTCCTCGTTGAACTCACCGTGATACACTTCCACGAAGTACATCACACCCTTCAGGACTGCGGCACGGAAGGAATCGGGTTTGCCCTCCCATGCGTCCACAATCAGCCGCAGAGCCTCGCAGTAGATTTTCTCGCCCATCTGGTTGTACAGCTTGAGTGCAGTGCCTACGCAGCTGATGCGGTAGTCGCTCAACTGCAAGCTGTCATAGTTGAAGTCCAGACCCACCCGGTTGGTGGCTGCGAGGAATGCCATGGAAAGAGCATCCTCGCCCACGACCTTGGCACGGAGCTTGATGCCCGCCGTCAGCGGTGCAGCGTGACCGTTTTGCTCTGCGAAGAACAGGGCTTCCTGCTGCATCGTCAGACCCGTATACACCTTGCAGAGAATCGGGAGGTCTTTGCCACCGTTGCGCAGGATACGCGCTTCAATGGTGTGCTGACCGTCCGTTACATAATACCGGCCATTGCGAAAGCTGACCTTCGGCTCATTCGCCGTATATTCATTGAAGTCTCTTGCAATCAGCTCAACGCGCTTACGCTGGATGCCCCGCTGATAAAGCTCGCGCGGGTAGATTAGCTTGCTGCTGTGAATGACCACCATCTGATAAGGAGTGGCCACATTGAAAGATGCGGAAAAGTTGTTGGTGTTGCTCAGTCGCATTGCATTTCCTCCCGGATTCTCCAGATGTATTTTTCGGCTTCTGCTAAAATCTCACTGACCTGCTGCTTACGCTTCGGGATGGCGAGCAGGCTGGGATTAAAGGTAAAGCTGTATTCGAGTCGCTGTATCATGGCATGAACAGCGGATTGCAGCTCGGTGTACAGCATCATTTCCTCCACGCTCCCTGCGTCCTCAAAGGACGATTTGATGGGTGTGTAGGGATAGATGGGTGGCTTTCCATCCACTACTTCCGGCGGCGCATACGCTGCCGTGGAGCGGATGATGGGCTTGAGCTTCCGAATGCTGCCCAGTGGGTTCAAGGCAAGACTGTTCTTCAAGGCATAATCGAGCCGCTGCATATCTTCCGGGGCGAGATGCCCTAAGTATTTCAAAATGCGGCTTTTGTCGATGGTGAAGATCTGTTCTGCCAGAGCCATAGAGGACATAGACAGCCCTTCGTTTTCCAACAAGCAGTGTGTCGGCTGAGTTACTTTCTTTTCCGTATTGCTTGTCAGAGGGACAACGATGAGGGTCGGTGCGTAGGTATTGCCCACATCATTCTGAATGATGACCGCAGGGCGGTCGCCGTGCTGTTCCGAGCCGGTACTTGTGTTTCCGAATTGGACGTAGTAAATGTCTCCGCGCCGGAACTTCCAGTTTTGCTGCAAATGTTTACCTCCATGTTTTGTTATGTACAAAGCCCGCTGCTTTTTCTTGGCAGCGGGCTTCGTTCAATTTATGGTGGCATTCATTTTAATGGGGTGTGTTATCACCTCCCCGGTGACAAAGTGCAGTGCCGGACTTACCGGTGCATAACAACATAGTCATGCCCACGGTTGGTCTGGCAGACCGTGCAGGTGTCCATGCTCTTGTCAGGGCTGGGCACGAGCGCAATTTTGAAAGCCTTAGCTTCCACGAAGTGCCGGAGGCAGGTCGCGCAGAGGGTTCGGATGGATTTGACCATTTCCGGGGTCAGCTCCATTTCCTCGTAGGTCTCCTGCTCCCGCACGGTAGGATTCAATTCAACCATAGAGATGTCCTCCTATGTCGGGTAGTTGTTTTGCGGATAGATATGGATAAGTAAAAGTAACAGGAGTTGTCGGAGACCGAAAACGGCATCCGACCGCTCCTGCTTTATTGCAAACCAACGTGTTATTTGTTGGGGAATCGTGTTGGGATTGCAGATCACTGCTCTGCCGATTTGGCAGTGCGATGAAAATATGAATAAAGTTCTCTCATATTCGCCCTCGGCTCCCTGAGAGTGGGGAATCATCTGGCGGCGGGCTTGTACCGCTCCATTGGCATCTCAGCCACCCCGCCTAACGCTGACCGGGCTGCGTTGAACAGAAGTATCATTATCTTGAAGTACCAGATGATTGAACTATTCAGCTTTCAAGGTCCGTGAGTGTGGACATATCACCAGCGGCGAGAGCCGTCTGGTGAATTGTCCCCTCACTTACGAGCCATCGAGAAGCCTCAATCTACACCTAAAAATCCAAACTTCTTCAAAAATTTAGTAATTTTCAAGATTCGCTTGCTAATATTTTGCTGTGCAATGCCATAAACTTTAGATAATTCTACGGTACTATATTCGTCGCGGAAATACAGCGTGATAAGCCGAAGTTCTTCATCGGAGAGTTTTTCTAACCCTTCTTGCAAACGCTTGTCTTTGATTTCGCCTACCCATGCAAACCGAGTCCGGGTCTCGTGGTAAGTATCGGTTACAGTAATTGCCTTTTCATACTGCTTAAAGTCAGAAGATTTCCTTCCCGTGTTGTCATCACCATCGTCAACGATTGCCAGTGTGTTTGCAACGTAGGAACGCTCACTATTGAGAACGCCCAAATCAAAATCATACATGGCTTGGATTGCATCTTCACTCATTCCCGCCTGTTGGTACTGCACACGCAGCCGTTCCCACTTTTTGTTCAGTTTTCGACGTTCGTTGCCGTTATTAAATTCCATTGTTGACCTCCAAATTTTCGATAATTCGTAAAAAATTGAAAATCTGGAGATTCTAGGGATACTTTGCGGCCAGTTCCAGCCACGAAAAGAGGGCAAAAAGAAACATGAAGTGTCCTTTCCGCTGGATGCGGAGGATGAGGACACCTCACTGCTGGACAGGGCACTGGCTTTTCTTTGGGCGCAAAAAAAGAGACGCATTAAAGAAAAGGGTACAGACACTGTTTTCCATCCGTAGATGGAAAGCAATATGAGTATCCTCAGCCTTTAATGCATCTCAGGCTTTCGATATATTTTTCTTCGTTACAGGTCAAAAGCGGTTTATCCGGCTAAAAAAGGACAAAAAATAAAGCCCTCGCAGCCAGACAACAAGGCTTTGCCTTGCTATCATAGCACACGAGGGTCTTACAGAAGTCACATGACGGTCTTATGAAAGTCACATGGGGCGATTTTTGAAAAAATCGGGTCACGCAGAAGTCGCATGAAGGTCACATGAAAGTCATATAGCGAAACTACGTTGTTTTATCGTTCGAGCGAAATGAGCAGTTTCTGATACTCATCTTCGGGCAGTTTCTGCTTTGCAGCCGCAAGCTCGCCCGCTGCCATCTCGTCCATGTGCTGCTTCTGGTACGAGCGAATAAGCCAATAGTAGGCTTTTGTGTTTTCCGGCGCGATGGTCAGGGCCAGTGCAGCATCCCGATGAAGCAGATCGTATGCGTGGAAGTCCATCAATTGCTTCAGCAGTTCATTAACTGTACTCATAAATGCGAGGTGGTATCGGTTTGCGTAGTGAACCAGCCAATGTTCGCCATTGGCAGCAGAAAGAAGTTTGCCCTGATACAATGATGCCGCTTTTTCGAGCAATCTCACCTTATTTATAGCAGAAGTGGCTTTTGCGGCTGCAATGCACAACTCATCGAACCGCTGAAAATCGGTCGTGATATGGAGGTCGGGGTTGAATTGGTAGCCAGACGGCGTGGAGAGAATCAGCTGCTCATCCGAGATAATGCTGAATGCTTGCCGCAGACGGTAAACGAGCTGTTTGACCTTTTTTCCGGGTTCGTCCTTATCCTCCAGTTCTTCTGGCCAGATTTCCTGTACGATTTCCAACGATGAAAGGGCTTTCTTATTGGAAAGCAGCATAAAAGTCAGCAGACGGCTGATTTTAGGAGATTTCAGGTCAGACTCCGGCAGGACACCGTGGGAAGTGTGGATTTTCAATTCTCCGAACAAGCTGATGAAGACATCATGGCTGCTCTTGATATTTTCTGGCGAGAATGCCATGCTCAGACTGTCAGCCATTCGCTTATCGTTGTATGCCGCCAGTAACACATAGGCCAGAAGTTTAAGCATACTGGTCTGATGGGTGTACCGCTGAGGGTTGCGCACGGCAATCAGGGCGATTTGCCGTGGTTCCAGTGGAATCGCAAGGACGGACTTAATACCTAAGCGCTCATACAACCGGTATTCGTCCGGGTAGGTGTCCTTGACATCTTCTGCATCAGAAACGACCATCGGGGTTCCTCTGCGCACTGCCTTTACCCAGCGGTCGAGAAATTCAGACGATTCAAACTCATTTGTAAGGATAGTGGTTTTATCTTCTTGGCATTCATTGTGCCACCAGAGCGGCTTCCACAGCCCCAAATCCAGATCAACCTGAATTAGACCGCACCAGTCGGCATCATAGAATTTACAGGCCGCTTCCATGACCCGCAGAGCAACTTCCTTCGGCGGCAGATGGCGATAGTATAACTGTGTCTCCAGCTCATTCATTGTGTTCTCAAAATCAAGCGCACACTGAACGTTCTCCGTGTCAAGTTCTTCGCTCACCGAATCAGATTGCCGCATAACAGACACCTCCTGAATAAAAAGCAGCATCCGGGCATTCTTCCGCTTAATACGGTGAATCCCGGATGCTGCTATGTAAAGCTATCTCTCCACCGCATAAGCTGAAGAATGCCCCATCATTTTGCTTTTAAATAACAAAAACCGCCTGTGAGTTGAAATCTTCACAGACGGTTCTAACATGGTAGAGGGATAAAATTATCCCATTCAAAAAGCAACCAGCTGCCATGACCTCGTATATGAGATTTTAGACTCATTTGGCTTTGTTGCCCTATCTTTCGGTAGGTTTACCAAGTATTAAGTTCTCTGATAATTTACTTTTTTACGATTGTTTTTATAAAAGCCGTAAGTGCATTGATCTGCTCGGCATCGAACTGTTTTAGCTGGTCAACAAGTGCATTCATTCCATTGGAGGTTTCCTCGCCGAAATTAAAAAATTCTTGTGGAGTAATGTTGAAATATTCGCAGATGTAAAAGAAATTTGCCATCGTCGGAAAGGCAGTACCACTTTCGATTGCACGAATATAGCCGGGATTCTGCCCGATTGAGAGGCTCATGTCTCTTGCAGACACACCCTTCTGTGTGCGCAGCTCAGTAAGCCTCTTAGAAAACTGTTCTTCGTACATGGCCACCACCATCCTTCTCAACTCTATTGTAGTCGAGAGCATAGCTGAAACCGAATGATTAAATCTATTATTTTTAATTGATATAATCAACTACCTGTGATAGACTAAAAGAAAATGGAAAAAATAAAAACCATGAATTTTTACATTCATGGTTTATGTTTCCTGTCGCAGAGTAGCCCACTCTGCGATAATGGCGAAAAAACAACGGTAATTCGTTTGGCAATTCGGATTGACGGCTTATTTGACGGAAATAAAATCTGCCAGCTGTTCCATCGTTTCCCGCTTCAGCTCCAACGAAGGATGAACATATCGATTCATTGTGATGGTAACAGATGAGTGTCCTAAAATCTCACTCAGAGTTTTGATGTCGATTTTTGCTTCCACACAGCGTGTGGCAAAAGTGTGCCTTAAAACATGAAAATTCCTTTTTTCCAATCCACAGGCATCCAAAATCTTGTGAAATCTTCGCTGAATGCACCGCGGTTCGATAAACTTCGAAGGAGAACCGCTCAAAAAGAATCCGGTGTGACTCAGGGAATAGCGCTCCAGAAAACCGAACAGCAAATTTGAGATTGGGATATTCCGATTAGCGGAGCTGCTTTTGGGAGACGCAATCTCGATATGTGTTTTTTTGCTCCCAGGTACCCGATTCTGGATACGTTGCATCGTCTGACAGATATAGATATTCCTTTCCGAAATCGAGATCTTTTCCCACGTCAACGCACACAGCTCCCCGATACGTATTCCTGTCAGTAGACAAAGAAGAATCCCCAGATTCAGAGCATCGGGATGTTCCTCTAGATATTGCTGCAAAATCATCTGCTCTGGGAGGCTTAAAATGGGCAACGACTTTTGCGTCTGCTTGACCCTGATATCAAGAACCTTCGAATCTACGAATATACCGAGTGTTCCTGCATAATTCAGAATGCGACGCAGAACAGAGAGCACATCCGAGATTGTCTTGGGAGAAAGACCGGTTTTATCCTTTTTTCCGTGCAGTTCAAGGTGTTTGCAAAGCTTCCTTACCATTTCTTTTGTGATCTTCTCGATTTTTACTGTCTGGAATGATGGCATGAGATAGCATTCGATTAGCGTCCGATAACGAATGTAGGTGGATTCCTTGAAGTTAATGGAAAAGGCGTCAAGCCACTCCATGGAAACAAGTTCAAATGTACTGTTTCTGGTTCTTTCCTCGCTTCCGGATGGTTTACCTTGGAGCTGGAGCGTGTGCTGTAGATCACATCGCACTTCGCGGTAGGAGGAAGCATACAGATAACCATATTTGGGCTTTCCCAGCGCATTTCGCGACTTTATGTAGCGTGCTTCCCAGCGGCCATCCTTCCTTTTATAAATGTTCAATCCTTTTCTTGACACAAAAACCTTCCTTTCGTTGACGGCTTATTTGACGGAGCATACAATCGGATTGTATCGAATTTGTTGAAATTGTCGAGTAAGTACGACATTATTTTCTTTTTTCAGAATTTCAGATTGCTTTCTCTTGACCATCCGTGTAATCGGCGGTAAAATTCAATTGAATCATCCTGTCGCAGAGTGGGCTACTCTGCGACAGAAAATAATCCCAACAACTCACCTGTGCATTGTTGTACACCGTATAGATTCGGGTGTAAAGGGAACTTTTGATTCTACGGCAGAAATTCGTCTGCTGAGAATATAACAAACTTTTTACTTGAGGAGGACTTTATTATGAATTTGATGAAATGCCCCAACGGCCACCACTACGATGCTTCCCGGTTCAGCAGCTGCCCCTTCTGCGGCATGGAAGGTGTGAACGTTGGGCCGGATCAGACGACGGTTCCTTTGGACGTCCCGGTGTCTCAGCCGGGTCCCAGCGTAGCGACTGAACCTCTGAGCACTGCAATCCCCGATGACGATGACCGCACGCTCCCTGTAACTGCAGATATGTTGGACGGTGCTACAGAAAAGTCGGCACCAGTTGTTGGTTGGCTCGTCTGCACGGAAGGTGTGAATAAGGGAACCGACTATCGTCTGCATCAGGGCCGCAATTTTGTGGGTCGTTCTTCGGAGATGGATGTCTGCATCCTTGGCGACAACACGGTTTCCCGCAGCTCTCATGCGATTGTTGTGTATGATCCGCGTAGTAATGTGTATCTTGCGCAGCCGGGCAGCTCTAAAGAGCTGTTCTATGTGAACGATAAGCTTGTGCTCAACCCAATTGAGCTGAAGGCCATGGACCAGCTCAGCATCGGCGACACGAAACTGATGTTTGTTCCCTTGTGCAGCGAAAAATTCCACTGGTAAAACGAAATAAGGGGGAATCGTTGTGATAAATCGGGCTGGAAATAAAGAAAAGGCAAAACGTGTTCTGAATGAAAACGGAAATCTGTCCGGAATGGTCGGCATGGAGATTCTGTATCGGGTGATTGCGGCAATCACAAGTGTCCTGCTGGGTGCGATGATCGCAGGCGGCATTGGGGTCGTGTCGGCGGTTGTGTCGGCACCGTTCAAGCTGTTTGGTCTGGCGGGAATCATCATTGCCTATGTGCTGATTACTCCGATTGCAACGCTCGTCGGTGCTATCGCCGGTGGAGCAGTTGCCGGGCCGTTTGAAGTGGCACGATACCGGTACTATCTTTCTCTGCGGAAGAATGGAATCCGACCAAAAGTCACCTGCATCTTTGATGCATTTGATTTCTTTATGCAATTTGCCCTTGTTACAGGAGTGCGGATGCTGACGATCATGTGGATCCCGGTTCTGATCCAGTTTGCTACGCTGTTGCTGGCGGCTGTTGTTGCAGCGGCTTCTCGGAGTTATCTGGCGGCAATGCTGCTGGTGATGATCGGCATGATTGCAGCTCTCGTTGTTGCGGCCTACCGTTCATATCAGTTCTGGCCTATGGCTCTGGTGCAGGCAGATCATCCGCAGCTGAATGCAGAACAGGTTATGGAACGCTGCAAGGTAATGACGGAAGGTCATAAATTCGACCTGTTTGTCTTTGACCTCAGCTATCTCGGCTGGAATATTCTGAGTCTGCTTACCGGCGGTATTCTTTCTGTCCTGTATGTTGCACCGTACAAGATGATGGCAACTGCTTTTGTTTATGAAGAAATGAAGGGCCGCCCGGTCATGGTGGATGACATCAAACCGTCCACTGACGGCAACGGAATGACGATTGCTGTAGATCCGAAAAAATTGATGGGGATTGGCAGCACCGGTGGAAAGAAGCCGACTTCTCATATCCCGGCTGCTTCCAGAGCTGCGGGAGCAGCTCTGGAGGGGGTCGCCGGTATGTATGCGGGCTCGAGCTATCCGCTGGAGCCGAACCAGCCGGTCATTCTGGGCAGAGACCCTGCCTATGCGAAGATCGTTTTTTCTCAGGGTGCGCAGAAGATCAGCCGCCGCCACTGTGAGGTCATGTTCAACAGTCAGGTTCAGAAATATCGTGTTACCGATTTTTCCAGCAACGGCACCTACGTAAACGGAAGCCGCCTCCCTGCGAATTCTCCGGTGCTGCTGACCCGGGGAACGGAGCTTGCATTGGGCGATAACAACAATATCATCCGGCTGAGCTGAGTGATGCAGTATGCCTGAGAGACGCAGAAAAAGAACGAATCAGGATCGCGGAACAGATGAGGTGAAGCAGGATCGGAGCTTACTGTTGTATGTGCTGCTGTCTTTCGTGACGTTTTCGGTCTACCATTTTTATTTCATGGACTTGTGGGCGAAGGATGTCAACATTCTGTGCGAAAAGGATGGAAAACATACGGTGGGCGTCGAAAAAATGATGCTGTTCAGTGTCCTGACATTCGGCGTGTACAAATATGTGTGGCTTGCGGAGATCGTGGATCGCATTTGTGACAATGCGGCGGAATACGATGTGGAGGTCCGGCAGGACAGCGAAACCTTCTTTGTATGGATGATCCTGGTTCCGGTTCTTGGATATCTCGTCGCA
Organism: Faecalibacterium sp. BCRC 81149; assembly: GCF_022750605.1. NCBI lineage: Bacteria > Bacillati > Bacillota > Clostridia > Eubacteriales > Oscillospiraceae > Faecalibacterium > Faecalibacterium sp. BCRC 81149. The sequence goes on from NZ_QXJA01000008.1 coordinate 118,727, forward strand.
ATGTATCGAGCAATTCAGGATACGAACCGACTGGCTGAGGCATATGAGCGGAGCAGGCAAAAGCGCACGGAAGTGCACGACAACCCCAACACGAAACCTCCCCCGCCCTGTATGCGGGGGAGACTGTCTGGGTTGACCGGAAATTTGGCGGGCAGAAGCTTTGAGCTGATACCCGGACGATCGGTGGAACTGGGTCGGAACCCAGCGGAGGTGTCGCTTATCGTAAGAGGCGAAAAAATCAGCCGGATTCACTGTACGGTTCAATATAATGGAAAGGATCTTGGGTTTAATGTTACCGACCATTCCCGGAACGGGGTATTCGTCAATGGGGTGCGTATTCCTTATAATGTGCCGACTTATGTGTCCGGGAAAAGTATTGTCGCACTGGCAGATGGTGCAAATAAGTTTCAGCTGATAGAAGCGGCGGACGAAGATGATAGGAGTCCGGCTTTAGGAGCAGACAATGAAGAGTAAAAAAATCATCGTTGCAGCACTGGTGGCAGTGGCTGCAATAGTACTGGCAGGATGCAGTCCGAGAAGCTCGATGGCAACATTATCCACCGATTCAGATTCGGAGACGGCAGAGGTCTTTTCGCTAGCCAAGGTCTTGAATCTTGGAACGAACTACTTGACCTCGCTGGATTATGATAACGCAATCTTGCAGTATATCGATATCATCCAGCACGACCCGACGAACAAGGAAGCCTATGCGGGCCTGTATGCCGCTTATGCAGCACAGGGAAAAGCCGATGAGGCAAACAAGGTCTTTGAACAGGCGCAGGAAGTGTTTGATGACGAGGCGGACTTTCTTCCAGGATTTCTGGATGATGCAAAGCTGGTCTTTGAAAGCGGTGGTGGAAACGTTCCCTTCCAGATGCTTTCGGAACACTTTTGGAATGACTTGAATTCGGTCTTTGCAAAAGACGTGGGCGAGGCGTGGATTGCGGCAGACCCGCAGAATGCCGACCCCTATGCCCTGCTGGGAGCACACTATGCGGCACTAGACGATGAAATCGGCATTGAGAAACTGCTCCAGAATGCGGAAACAAATGGCGTCGATTTCAACACCATCGATACCAAGATCAAAACGAACTCGGATGGAACCTGCACGCTGACGGTACAGATTAATGATTTCCTGAAGGATGAATCGGGGCAATCGGCATCTGTAAGTGTCAAGGTTGATGCGAAAGACAACGCTAAGACGGTCACCCAAAAGGTGGCCGAGAAAGCAGCGGACAGCGCAGCAAGCAAGGTCGTGGAAAAAAGCGGACTCACCGGCGAAGCGGCCGGCATCGCAAATTCGATGGCTCAGGAGGCTCTCCGAAAGGGCCTCGGCAGCGCGGGAAGCGGACAGGGAACCAAATCGTCCGGGACAGTGACGGCGCCTACCTATGACCCGTCGCAGGACAGCGGCGAAAGCGATGATTTTGACTGGTCGCAGATTCAATCGGAGTTTGATAGTCTGAAAGACGAATTTCCGTCTTAAAAGTCGTGTGGAGGAATGTGCATGAATTATAACGAAACCAGTCAATGGGCGGCGGATCTTGGAAGCGGCTACAGTTCGATCCGACCTCTTGGCGAGGGCGGGATGGGCACACTGTACCGCGCGCACAAAGACAGTCTGGATGTTGATGTCGTCATCAAGCGTGTAAAACAGAAGTTCAAGGGACGGATGGACGAGCGCGCGGAGGCCAATATCCTCAAAACGTTGAAGCACAAGTATCTTCCGAGAATCTATGACGTGATTGAAAGCCCGAGCGGCTATGTCTATACTATCATGGACATGATACCGGGCGAGAACATGCAAAACTACGTCAAAACGCACGGCCCGGTCAGTCAGAAGCTTGCATACCGGTGGGCCTGCCAGCTCTGTGAGGTAATCGCCTATCTGCACTCGCAGGTACCTCCGATTCTGCATTGTGATATCAAGCCCAGCAATATTATGATAACGCCCAACGAAGATATCTGCGTCATCGATTTCAACACATCACTTGTTTTTTCAAAAGGCGTACTGGCAATTGGCGCAACGCCGGGCTATGCGGCACCGGAACAGTATACCCGTCCGGGAGCATCGCCCGATACGATCGAGACGGTTCCGCTTGAAGAAACCATGCCGCTGCGAGGATACAAAGATGCGTTCGCCTATCAGAATGTCAGATCCAACAAGGGCCCGTCCGGCAGAGGTGTGAGCAATTCTGTCACGGCGGCGCAAGCAACCAATGCGGGTGGTTATGGCACTATCAGCAAGAGGACGGACGTTTATGGCATCGGTGCGACTCTATACTATGCAATCACCGGGCAGCAGCCCGGCCATTCGCTGAAGGATGTTCGGCCCATCACGAGCTATAAACTCAAATTCAGCCGTAGCTTTTTGCTCATCATCGCCAGAGCGATGAAGAAAAGGCAGGAAGAACGCTTCTGCGACGCACAGGAAATGCTCCGGGCGCTGCAGGATATCCATGCAATTGACGGACGCTATAAAAAGGTGGTTCATTCTCAACGAGTTGTGGCGGCGGTCTCTCTTGTCCTTGCGGTATCAGGAACTTTGGCTATCCTGTTTGGCGTACAGCGAATCGGCGTGGAACGGTACGCCGCTTATGACGCCCTCGTGCGGAAAGGCCGGACGGCCGCCGATGAAATGCGCTTTGATGAGGCGGAGCAGGACCTGCAGCAGGCTATCGCGATTTACGATGACCAGTTGGAAGCATATGTGGAACAGGCAGTCCTTCTCTATCGGCAGGGAAAGTATCAGGAGTGCATCGATGCAGTGGAAACGACGCAGTCGCGTGAGCTGAAATATTACAGCAGACAGAGCGTGGCAAACCTGTACAACGTGGCAGCGGAGGCCTACTACGAGCTGGAAAGCTATGAATCGGCTGCGACGATGTACCAGAAAGCGATAGGATACTCTCCTGATATCCTGAGCTATTATCAGGGTGAGGTGACCGCCCTGATTCAGCTGGGCGATTATTCTGGCGCGGATGAGGTCCTTGCAGAGATGGCGAAAGCTGTCCCTGACGCCGAACAAAGCGGTGCCTATCAGGTCGTTCAAAGCGAGCTTCTGAGAAAACAGGGAGACCTGCCGGATGCGCTGGATGCCGCCCGTAAGGCAATCGGCTCGGCGGACGGCAACGACCAGCTTGCACGCGCGTACCGTCTGGCAGCATCGATCTGTGAGGATATCGGAGACTCCATGCTTTCGGAGGAAATCAATCTCCTGAATCAGGGCATTGAACAGCTCCCCGATGGATATTACAACGCGCTGGCCGGACAGCTGGCGTCCGCATATATTCGTCAGGCGGAAGCGACCGGGAATCCCGGCTATCAAAAAGATGCCTTGCGAACCTATCAGCAGCTGGAGAAAAACGGAAACACCACGCTGGAAGTCCGGCTGAATATCGCAATGTTGCAATATCAGCTACATGATTTCTCCAAAGCGATGGAGATGCTTCAGGCACTGAAAAACGATTACCCCAAGGACTACCGGGTGTATAAATGGCTCGCCTTTGTTCAGGGCGAACTTGATTTGCAGAACGGAGCATCCTACACGAAAACGCTGGGATATTACGAAACGGCTGCTGAACTCTATCGTGCAGAGCAGGCATCCGGCGTGTATGACCCGCAGATGGATGAGCTGGACCGCATGGCACGGAACAACTGGCAGTAAAAGAGGTGGAGAAAATGACGGTTGGACAAATCATGGTGGTGTGTGGTATCTGTCTGGTGCTGGTTGCTGTTTTATTGGCCGTGGTCGGGAGCGTTCTGCTGCACAAAAAGAAGAAAATGGTTCTTCTTGAAATCGAACACGAATACCGCTGAGAAAGCAGGAAAAGGAACATGAAATATTGTGCCGCATATTATTCCGATATCGGAATACAGAAGGAAACGAATCAGGATTCTCTCCTTCTGGTGCAACGAGGTCAGACTCAGGACGATGAAGCTGTCCTCGCAGTGATCTGCGACGGCGTAGGTGGACTGAAAATGGGCGAGCGGAGCAGCGCAGCGGTCGTGACAGCCTTCCGGGACTGGTTCGATGAGCGTGTCGAGGAACTATATGAACAGGAAGAACCGGAGACGGAGCTGTTCGATGACTGGGACAATCTTATCCAATCGCTTCATATCCGGTTGAAAGACTACTCCGAAAAGGCCGGATTCCGCAGCGGAACGACAGTGGAAGCTGTTCTTTTTATGAAAGGTCGGTATTACATCTGCCATGTCGGAGATTGCCGGACATATATCATTTCGGATACCCTCACGCAACTTACGACAGATCATACCATCGTCCAGCGTGAACTTACCGAAGGAAAACTGACACCGGAACAGGCCCGGAAAGATTCGAGACAAAGCCTCCTGCTTCAGTGCGTGGGAGCGGGCAAAGACGTGAAACCGGATTATCTTTCCGGTGAGGTTCTGCCGCACCGGACGTTTCTGATCTGCTGCGACGGGTTTCGCCGCAAGGTGACAGAGGCTGAAATAAAAAAGAGCTGCAGGTATTCTTCCAGGGAGAAAAAGTTACATGAGGCTCTGGAAGAAACAGCACAGCTCTGCATGAAACGAAAAGAGACGGACAATATCACAGGCATCCTTATCAGCGCGGTCAGAGAGAAAAAAGGTCTTTTCCCATTATGGAAAAAGGCTACGCAGACTGCGGGGAAAAAGGTAATAAAGGATATCTTGCTGGAACACTCTACTCCGGCGGATAAAATATTGTAAAACAAAGGAGACATTATTATGGAGGACAACAGAAAATTTGCAACATTCTTTGCGGATGCCCCCAAGGGCAAAAAAATTGGAGCGGTTCTTTCGTGGATTGCAACGGTGATTTTGCTTGTGGCACTTTTTGTGCCGGGATATCAGCTGAGATACCAGATGAAAACGGAAAAGGGGACCTTTAAGGATATCCCTGCAACCATGACTTCTGAGCTTAAACAGATGAAAGAAGAAGCAAAGCTGAATTTTCAGTTCGGTGCGGGCACTACCTCCGATAAGATCGATGAATTCGTTGAAAAAGGCAGTACGAGTGTATTTTCCTATCTTGTCAGTCCCGATTTGCAGAAGGCAAGGCTGGTAAATCTTGAAACCATGAGTGATGCCCCGGATGATATCTCTAAAATTTGCGTGGCACTGTTGGTACTGTTCTTCGTGCTGGTCGTCGCAGCGGCTGTTGCCAGTGTGTTCACGATAAGCTGGTGCGCACTGGCGGCGAACCTGATTGGCATCATCGAGTTGCTGGCAGTGTACTTCTTTGTGTTTGCGGGTAAATTTTCCATCGATCCGACGGACACTTCGATAACCAGCCGTGTTGCCCCTGCACTGACTATGATTCTGATTGTGCTCCTCGTACTGACCGCAATCATGTCCGTGGCTTCCGTGATCGTTAGCTATGCGGTGCATGAAGACGAGGAAGCGTTCGTGGACGACTGGAACAGCAACGATCCGAGTCGGGATGCCGAGACGAATCTGGTCGATGACGGCAATGCCACAACCGTGCCGGCAACGGACAACTCGATGACAGTCGTGGCCTCTTTGATCCAGATGAACACGAACCGGAGTTTTGCAATCTACAATAACACAGAGGTTGTGATCGGCAAGGGTTCTCAGGCAAACATCATCGTCTCCAACCCGATCATCAGCCGTGCCCATGCGAAGATTAGCTGCCGTAATGGTGTCTGCACCATTCAGGACCTTGGCTCCAAAAATGGCACGTTCGTGGGCGACGAGAAAATTCTGGGCAGCAATACAGTGACGCTGGCGAATGGTATGTATATCACGCTCGGAAACGAAATCTTCCAGTTCAAAATCTGAGCCGGGAAAGTATTAGGACGGGGTGAGATAAAAGATGGCGGGTCTGGAAGAAAAGCTTTGTCCCGTTTGCTTTCAGGAAGCGATGGAGCATGGGGAGTGTCGGAACTGCGGGTATCATGCAGAAGAATCTTCTGCAGTGAAAGACTATCTGGCACCGTTCACCATTCTGAAAGAAAAATACCTGTTGGGCAAGAGCTTGGGACAGGGCGGTTTCGGAATTACGTATCTTGCTGAGAATATGCAGAGCGGCCTACGCTGCTGCATCAAAGAGTACTTCCCGTCCGGTCTGCTTCAGGGGAGGACACCAGATGGTGCCCTCATCCTGGCAGATGAAGAAAACCGGCCTGAGTATGAAGAGGGAAAGCAGCAGTTCATTGAAGAAGCATGCGCCCTTCAGGAGCTTCGAGAAAATATCTCTGTCGTTGACATTCGGGATTTTTTTGAAGAAAACGGGACGGCATATTTTGCAATGGAGCTGATTGAGGGTTGCAATCTGCGGGTGTTCCGAAAAAATCATAATCCGAAGCAGACGCTCAAGATGGCACTCCAGATGCTGTTCCTGCTCGGAAGTTCACTGGCAGAAGTCCATCGTTTCGGCATGATCCACGGGGATATCAGCCCGGAAAATATCCTTATCACACAGGACGGTGAAATAAAGCTCATCGATTTCGGCGCGGCACGCTCGTTCCGTCAGGGGAGCGATAGTAAAGAAAGAAAAATTTACCTGAAGCCGAACTACGCCCCTTACGAGCAGTATACGCAGAAACCGTGTCAGGGACCGTGGACGGACATTTACGCACTGGCCGCAACTTTCTACTTTATCGTGTCAGGGCGCAAGATGCTGGACGCACTGAGCCGTGCGAAAGGAGCCTCCTATCCCCCGTTGCACGAGCTGTGTCCCGCTGTCTCCCGGCAGCTGTCGGACGTGATTGACAAGGCGTTGGCGTTCGACTACCACGACCGTTATCGCAGGATGCTTGATTTTCTGGATGCACTGGAACAGGTCGTCCGGCCGGAGGACTACGACATCGATCTGGGGGCACTGATGCCGAAATCAAAGGCATCGAAGCAGGCTGAAATTCATGTCGAGACTTCCGACGACTCGGAGAAGATGTGTCAGGTTGAGGAGCAGAATATGCCAGAGCCGAAGGGCCTGGCCGCATTCTTCCATCCGAAAAAACGCAGGCTGGCATATCTGGAGCTGACGATGCGGAAATCGGGTGGTCACATTTCCAGACGGCGGTGGATAATCGAGCCGAATCGCACGGTGAAGGTCGGGCGTCTGGCGACGAGCGACGTGATGATGCCAGCGGATAACCAGATCAGCCGGAATCACTGCGAGGTGTTTTACAACGAGCCCAAGCGGGAATTTATCGTCAGGGACCTGTCCAAATATGGCACCTATCTGGCGGACGGAAAGCCAATGGAAAAAGAAAAATCGTATACACTGAAAGATGGCGATATTTTTTGTGTCGTGTCGCCCGAGTACACATTCAAGGTGGTGATTGAAACGTGATGTCCCTGTTCAAGCGAAAAAAGGCAGGCGAGGAAGCCAATACCATTCCCGAAGCGATGGATGATATCACACAGACTCTTCTGATACCCGTAAAAGACGAAGGAGAAAAAACGATGTGTGCCGACGCCTATGAGACGAGTCAGGCGGAGATCGCCAGCTATACGTCGATTGGAACCCGGAAAAGCCAGCAGGATTCGATATGCTTTGATTTTGGGGATTTCTGCACAGTCTGCGCTGTGTGTGACGGTATGGGCGGGCTTACCGGGGGCGAACGTGCCAGCGCTTTGGCGGCGCATGGGGTAACGAGATACCTGCTGGAACACGCTCAGGCGGAAGATATTCCTACGGAGATGGGACGCGCAGCACTACGACTGAACGAGGAAGTCAAGAATCTCCGGGACCCGGCCAACCAGAAAATCGAAGCGGGGACGACTCTGACGACAGTGTTTCTCCGTAACGGGAAGCTGTTCTGGTGCAGTATAGGAGACAGCCATATTTACCTGTATAGAGATGGTACGCTAGAGCAGTTGAACATCGATCACAATTTTGGTGCCCAGCTTGACCAAATGGCACTGGAGGGCAGCATAACACAGGATGAGGCACTGCATCATCCGCAGCGTGCTGCTCTGACAAGCTATCTTGGGATTTCGGAGCTGACATTGATCAGCGGAAACCGGATGCCGTTCCAGCTTCGGAAGGGAGATGTGCTCATTCAATGCACGGACGGGCTGTACCGCTATCTGCCGGACAGCACTATGTGCAGAATTTTGGCCGTGACGGGAAATCTGAAACAGGCGGCGGAACAGATGGTCAAAACGGCACTTGCTGTTCCCGGAGGGCACGATAATACGTCGGTTCTATTGGCAAGATATAAAGGCTGAGATCGGAAAATTATAGAAAGAAAGGGGTGCAATAAAAAAACTGGAAGAAGGCACAAAATAAAAGGAGTGTTGCTTTATGGCAAACAGCAAACTTCAGATGCCCGCTAATTATATGGCACTGAACGAAAGTGAAATGTCTTGTGTTGAGGGCGGCGGTATCATTTCTCAGGTCTGCTATGCTTTCGGACGTATGTTCCGTAGCACCTACTACGATAAATGGGAAAGCGAATCCAAAACGCTTGAGCAGTCCCATGGTGCTGTCGTTTCCAAGAAAAACGGTGTATATACTTACTCCGATGGTTATACCCACACAATGTCTGGTGGCAGCAACTGGGGCTTTACCAGTCTCGGTGACTTCTTCTATGGAATCGGCGATCTGTTCGCTGCATTCTATCTGTAAATTCTAGGCTTCTGCGAAGTATCGCAGAGCTTTAACTTATGGCATTCTTCCAGTTTTTTTATTGCATCGCAAATTTCGGTAACTCAAGCAAAGGAATATCATTATGAAAAAATCTACTGCGGACCATATGCACAGAAAACGCCGTAAGAACAACTTGGTATGGCTCTTTGCCCTGCTTGGCATTCTTGTACTGTTTCTGGGAACGATTTTGGCTTTTTTGATTTTCAGCAATTTGTCGTCTAAGCCTACTGAAACTGTTCAAGAAGTCTCTGCGGTGAATGGAACAGGAATTGTTCTGCCGTCCCATTTTACGGAGCGAAAGATCACAGATCCTTCCACTGCAAGAGACGCAATCAATGATGTGGCGGATACTCTTGGAATTGTTTCAGTAGAGGATGAGCTTGGGACTGCGGATTGCAGCACAGTATTGGGAGATACATATTACAGCTTTCCGCAGGTGTACCGGGGAATACCGGTGTATGGCAGAAAAGTTACCGTATCGGCTGACGCAGACAGTGAAGCTGCACTTTTGACTTCCGGATTTTATCCGATTGAAAATCTTTCCGTTGAAGCTAAAATTACCCAAAATGACGCTGAAAAAATAGTTGCAGGGTTATATCCGGGAGAAGCGGATATCTATGTAAACAATTTGGTGATATTTTCACTGGACAAAACAAATCCTGAATTGGCATGGAAAATATCGGTTCATCAAAACAATTCGTGGGAGTCAGTGTTTTTATCAGCTGTAGATGGAAGGGCTCTAAAGACCTTTTCGAATGAATTGACAGATAATGAATCCAGCAGCAATCGCTTTACAAATGTGTACTTGTATAATGCTGAGAATCGGGATATTGAGGTGGATTTTAGAATAATTTTTGATGATGGAACGACAGCAATATATGATGGGGATGATGATGACGAATGGGTTTCACTGAATAATCAAAAATATACAACGAGCGGAAGCTGGAGGCAAGTCGTATTGACTGCCCAGAACGGTGAGCGTTATAAAAAAATCGGGAAAGGCGGAATTTCAATCTCTACAGAGGCATTGGGTGGTATGCCTGCAACGGAACTTTTGCCGATTGATATTGCCTCTTTGACGGATGGCATGGGAACACCCATCGTAGCACTTGCAAAATTGCTGGCCGTCAGCAATTTTTATCGTGACGTGCTTGGATATGATGCCTTTGGCGATGACAATAAGGCAGTGGCAATCGTTGCAAATGATCATAGAGGAGGTAAGGATTCGAATAATGCCTCAGCAGGTTATGGGAGAAGCAAGATTTTCACGCGAATTTCTGTTGGAGCAACCTGCTCGCCGACAATAGATACTTTAGGACACGAAGTCACACATGCAGTTGAGCAATCCATCAGCCGGATGACATATGAAGGAGAATCTGGTGCCTTGATGGAGGCGATTTCGGATATTATGGGAGAAATAATTGAAGATTGGTATAATGACTCTCCTAAAAGATTATATCCGGATATTCTCAGGCATTGGGATATCCCACTTGAAACCAGTTTGAAGTGGCTTGACGGAGATATTTCATGGATTTTTGGGACTGTGGGTGAGCTTGAGCGGAATCTGGCTGACCCATCCAGCGTACTTCAGGGGGATGGACTACCTTATCCGACGAAATACAAGGATGAAAACTGGCGCAAGTCACAAAATTATGATCCCGAAGCACAGTTTTCTGATCATGGGGGAGTGCATTCTAATTGCACAGTAATTTCTCACGCAGCGTACCTTATGACGCAGCCGTCTGTGGACGAAACAAAGTATGAACCTCTTTCTACCTATGATTTGGCACAGCTTTTTTACAAATCACTATATGGGATTTCAAAGTCTGATATCAGCTTCAGTGAATTCCGTAATGTGCTTGTCTATACTGCTTACTCTATGTGCCAGACAGGAATGCTGACAGCAAGGCAGGTTGCAACGGTGGATTGGGCTATGGGCATCAAAGCAGGTATTCCAAATTCTTTATTTCTTGACGAAAACGAGAATAGTGTGGTATCGATTGATGGTCAGGCTAAACTTTATGTCTATGCATGGGATGGAACATTATGTGATAATTATGATTTGCATATTGCTCAGTTGGATACGGATATATTACCACGGGAGTACGATGAAAATGTGCAGAAAATTGTAGCGTATGATTACACTATTCGAGAAGCAGAGGCATTTCAAATCAATCTAACACCGGGAATTTACGAATTTAGATTAACCGACCCAAATGGAAGAAATCAGGAAGAAGTAGAGTACCTGAGAGTTGTAGAAAACAATGGGTTAAAGGGGTATCCTTTTTATCCGGGATTCGAAAATGCCAATGTGTTAGAGGTCGATATTTCACAGGAGCCGAAGCAACACTCTTATGGTATTTTTTATGATACCCTCACGTGGGAACAGGCAAAAGCTGCCTGCGAAGCAAAAGGCGGCCATCTTGTGACCATTACCTCGCCAGAGGAACAGAAACTGATTGAAAGTCTGAATACTCAGAACAGTAAGCTTTGGATCGGCGGCTATAAAAATTCTGCCGGTCAGTGGTGCTGGGTGACAGGTGAACCATGGGAATATCAGAACTGGGGCGATGGAGAGCCGAACAACTCCAGCAATGTTGTGGCAGACGAGAGTTGTGTGGCTGTGTGGCCGGTAAAGTGGAACGACTTGGCAAACAGCAATACATATGAACAGAGCGGCTACATTTGTGAATGGGAAGCATCCGATGCAGCCGAGGAAACACAGGTCGAAGGTTACACAGGACACCTTTATGAGTTCTATACATTGCCCGAATCGGAATGGGAGTCTGGCCCAATCACATGGCAGCAGGCAGAGAAACGCTGCGAGTGGAAAGGAGGTCATCTAGCGGTCATTGAATCGTCAACGGAAAATTTCCTTCTCTACAGCGCAATGAAAGCGAAAGGGTATGAGAATGCCTACTTTGGATTCAGCGATGAAAGCTCTGAAGGAAACTGGAAATGGGTCAATGGAACCAGCACATCTTATACAAACTGGCATTCTGGTGAGCCGAGCAATCAGGATGGTATTGAGCACTATGCAATGTTCTATGAAAAGTTTCAAGATGGAACATGGAACGATGCAGATGGAATAATTGATGCCGGATGCGCCTACATCTGCGAATGGGACGACCCCACAGATAAAATATCTCAGGGAGATAGCTTTACAGATCAGCAACTGCGAATCATTGCAAAAGATTTGGGAGTTCCGGATGACCTTAATGTAGAGATTCGTCAATCGCCGAAAGCATATTGGGAGGCTGCTGGCCTTTGGGATATTTATGTTGAGATAACTCATAACGGAAAACTAGTGGCATCGGGAAGCTTCGATGTTGAAACGGGAGAGATGGGACGCAACATTTATATCTATACTCCCGTCTGATACTCTTTTTCTTCAAAGCTTCTGCAAGCAGTGCGCCGTGGTACCACGGCACGATTTTTGAATCCGATTTCTAAAAATCAAATTCAAAATGCTTGTTGGGCTGTGCCCAAACCCCTTATGTTCTGCATCCGGTGGATGCAGGCTGCGCATTCCTGCGGAACGCTTCTATTGCGTGTCAATGCACACTCTCCCTGAAAATTCCGAATGCTTTTTGGTGTAAGCGTCAATGGCGCAGTCATGGCATCCGTGGTAAAATGAATGCGTTGTGTGCCTGACACACGAAAAAGAGAGGACGGATGCAGAGATGGAACAGCTTTACCTGATGCCCGGTGAGGAACGCTACACGAAATTTCAGGACGAAAACGGCGTACCGAAAGTTCGGTATACTTACTGTTCGCTGCACGGCAGACTGTTCAATTGCACTTGCAAAACCATGGATGAAGCCCAGCGGTTGTGCGAGGACTGGCTCGTAACACAAGATCGCTGCTATATAAACTAAAAAAGACCGCCGAGAACCGACCATAAAAGGTCAGGCTCTCGGCGGTCTTGGCTTATCGGATTTGCTCTTTTTCTTTGCTGTCCTTTTCCTCCGCAAAGAACAGTTCCACATTCTTCTGCGCTTTTACGATGTCCTGCATCTCATCCCGCGCCTTTCGGTACTCTGGGTAGAGTGCTTTTTTCTTGGTGAGCAAAGCCGAATACTCTGCATTCAGGTCTTTCACTTTGGGCAGCTTTTTCAGGCCGGATTCATTGAAAGCGGCTTTCGCCGTCTTATGCAGCGTGACTTCTTCCCGGTGCGCTTCCAAAAATTTGGAGCAGTACCCGGATTTACGGTAAGCATCGTATACAGGCCGGGTCTTGGCATAGTTGACGATGTGCGCCCGGAGGACGGCGATTTCTGCCATACGCTTCTCGGCGGCCTTGATGGAATCGCCCAGTTTGTGATAGCGAGAAAGTGCAGCATCAGCACGCTCTTTCAGCTCATCCGCACTGCCGATTTTCTGCTCCTGCAAAAAAATCAGCGTTTTGGACATCTCTTTCAGGTTATGCTTCTTCGCCCAACGCTCGTATCCACCGCCCTTGCCCTCGGCAAGTTTTGCTTGAATGTCAACCAGCAACTGGAACGGCTGCTCTTTGGGAGGTTGCTTCTGATGTGGGCGGTGTTCGGCTTTTCCGGCAATGACTGCTTTGATTTCATCCTCGCTGTACCCGGCACCCAGTGTCTTGAACCGGATAAAGCGTTTCTGCCGTGCGCCTTTAACGGAAGTGTATTTGCCGCGTTTGATTTCATAGCCCTGCTGTTCCAGTTTTTGCAGAAAATCTTCGTAGTCGGTGGGCTTCTGCTGCAAAATCTCGTCGATTACACTGCACAGCCGGTCGCGGTTGCTTTCCTTTGGGGGGTAAGTGATGCGCTTCTGCCGTTCCCGGTAAGGCTTCTTTTCAATGACTGACAGCTGATGCTCCAGACAAATCAGGTCGCTCAACCGCTGCACTGCCAGACCGGAAAAGAAAAAATCCCGGAATTTTCTTGTGCCGTCCAGAGTGGTCGAGTTATAGATAATGTGATTGTGGATGTGTTCCCGATCGGTATGCGTTGCAACGATAAAAGCGTGTTTGCCTTTCAGAAACCGGGAGGCCAACTCATAACCGATGCGGTTTGCTTCTTCAGCCGTAATTTCACCAGGCCGGAAAGATTGCCGTATCTGATAGGCGATAATGTTACTTTTTTGGCTGCGCCCGGTGGCCTGCTCGTACAGCTTTTTTGTGAGCATGAACTCCTCGTCCACAGTAAGCGGGCTGCATTGATAGCTGCTGACAAGTTCGCCTTTTTCAGTCTTGTCAGGATTCTGTGCATAGTTGGTGCGGTCTTTCAGGCAGGCGGCAATAGATTTTCCTTTGTGCTGATGCAGTGCGATCAGACGAGTAGCAGCCAGAGCAGATCACCTCCTAAATGAAAAAGCCGCCCGAAGGCGGCAAGAAGATTCAAAATCAAATCAGGTCCCGGAGCCAACCGCTGAATTTCTCAACGCCCTCCACCATTGCAGTTGCGCCGACAAAAGGGACAAAGCAGAGAAATTCGGCAACCAGCAGAATCAGAAATTGATCCCAAGTCTGGCGGTAGACGGTGTAGATGCCGCAGCCAAAGATATACAGCATCAACGGCGCGACAACATAGCTGGACAGAGTAAGCAGCCACTTTGCCATCAGAGCCAGAAAAGCCACGAACAGAGAGATCGGGGCAAGCATCATCTTGAATAAAAACCTCATATCAAACACCAGCCTTTCTTTTTCGCCCCTATTATAAAGGTATCGCCCCTTGCCTTGCAAGGATGTCAACCGTTATGTAAACCCGCAGCCTCCTACTGCGGGAAATTTTTTAGAGTTCGGTGAGTTTGGCGAGAAGTTGCTTGCCAATAGCTATCAGCTCATCCAACCGACTACGCAAGTCCTCTAAATCGGCGGCATAGAACTGCCCGCTTTCATTGGCCCGTTTCGCCACCTGATTCAGGTTGTTGCTGCAATTCTGAAGAAGGTACGCCATCCGACGCAGCTGTGGTAAATCAAGATTCAGGCAGTAACCATCCAGAGCCATTTTTCGCAGATAAGAGCCAATGCTCAAAATACCGCAACTTTCCATCTTCTGACGAATGCGTTCCAGTTCGACTTTGCTGACCCGGAAATGGAGCTGCTGGTCGCGACGGTCGTTCACCGGGCATCACCATCCTTATCCAAGTAAGATTTGAATGGTCGGACAGGCTCCACTTTATCAGCCTTTTCTTCCAGAGCTGCCAGCACAGAGGGGCGGGCATCCGGCTTTTCTTCCGCTTCGGGTTCTGTCCGGCTGGACTGATGCTCCATGTTCAACAGCGCATCCAATTCTGCAAGGCGGGCAGACTTGGTTTGCAGTTCTTCCTCCTGCGCAAACGGCTTGGCGATTTCAACCTCTGCGGCCTGCTTCTGCTGTTCCAGAGAATCCAGTGCGGCCTCAGCATCGGCAATGCGGTCGGCAAAATTGCCGATGGCATTGTCCAGACGGACGATGTTGCCGCGAGGGTCATCGCCCAGCGGTACCGGATAACTCAGCTCGCCGCGGAGAACGATTTGATGCTCATTCTTGAAACTGTCAAAGCGAATGTTCAGCTCAAAGCCGCGATAGGTGCCCAGCAGCATCATATCCGCATTCGGCATCTCCTTGCAGGCGAGCATCAGCCGCTCACCAGCTGCTTTTTTCTCATCGAACACCATGCCCTTGATCGTCATGCCGCAGAAGTTCTCCTTATCCTGCGGGTGTGCGTCTGCGATTTGGGCATCGTTTTTCAGAGCCGCAATACGGTTCTTCGCTTTCTGAATTTCCTCCGGGTAATGCTTGAGCAGCTTATCTTCCAGACGATATTTCTGGTTCTGGTAATCCGAGCGCAGCACCTTGAGCTTTGCTACCTGCACATCCAGATCCATCTTTTCCCGGATGCGCGGGTCGCCTGCGCATAGGGCCTTGACCTCGGCATACGAAAGAGCCTGCTCATCCACATCATCGCAGGAGCGCATCGGAGATTTGCTCGTCATGATCTGCGAAATAAACTTCTGCTTGTTTTCCAGCGTTTGCCAGAGGTAGGCGTCGAATGTCCCCTCCGTGACGTAATTATAGACGTAAACTTGTTTGTTTTTGTTGCCCTGACGGATGATTCGGCCGTTGCGTTGGGTCATATCGGACGGTCGCCAGCCTACATCCAGATGATGCACGGCCACCAGCAGGGTCTGGACATTGGTGCCTGCGCCCATCTTTGCAGTGCTGCCCAGCAGGACACGCACCTTGCCGCTGCGGACTTTGGAGAACAAATCCGCTTTCTTACCTTCAGTATCAGCGTTGTGGATGAACTCGACCTCCGATTCCGGCACCCCGGCGGCAAGCAGCTTTGTGCGAATATCATCGTAGACATTGAACGAGCCGTCTCCCTTGGGCGTGGACATATCGCAGAAAATCAGCTGCGTCAGATTATCCTCTTTGGTTTCGTTCCAGATACGCAGAACATTGTCGACACAGGCATTCAGCTTGCTGTCCGGGTCATCCGGGGTGAGCGGATTCATCAGCCGCTGGTCAAGGCCGATTTTACGTCCGTCCGAGGTGATCTTCAGCATATTGTCCACCGAGGGGTCAACCGCACCGCTATGCACCTCAGCAGCACGTTCGCTCAGGGATTTCACCATGTCCTGCTGGATTTCCGAGGGTTTGACCACGACAGTTTCAAACTTGGCTTCCGGAACAGGCAGATGCAACTGGTCGGAAGTCTTGATGTCCGCTGCCTCCTTGAACATATTCATCAGCTCCGGCAGGTTAAAGAACTTGGCAAAACGTGTGCGCGCACGGTAGCCGGTTCCTTCCGGCGCAAGCTCAATGGCCGTGGTGGTCTCGCCAAACGTAGAAGCCCATGCATCAAAGTGGGGCAGTTGTTTCTGCTGGAGAGTGCTGTACTGCAAATAGCGCATCAGTGTGTACATTTCCGTCATGGAGTTGCTGATGGGCGTTCCCGTTGCGAAAATCACGCCGCGCCCGCCAGTCACTTCATCCAGATAACGACACTTGCCGAACATATCGCTGGACTTCTGTGCTTCGGAGGTAGAAAGGCCAGCAACATTGCGCATCTTGGTGTAAAGATATAGGTTCTTGTAGTTCTGGCTCTCGTCCACAAATAACCTATCTACGCCTAATTGTTCAAATGTGACCACATCATCCTTGCGGTCGGTGGACTGTAGCTTTTTCAGTTTCACCTCCAGTGTTTTCCGTGTCTTTTCCATCTGTTTCACGGTAAAATGCTCACCGGACTGTTCCTTGGCCTCTGCAATGGCTTTTTCGATTTCCTCGATCTGATCTTCGATGATCCGTGCCTGCCGTTCCGCAGAAAGAGGGATTTTCTCAAACTGCGAGTGGCCGATAATGACGGCATCGTAGTCGCCGGTTGCGATGCGGGCGCAAAAACGCTTTCGATTGGCGGGTTCAAAGTCTTTCTTGCTGGTAACGAGCAGCTTTGCATTGGGGTATAGCCGCAGGAACTCGCTGGCCCACTGCTCGGTCAGATGGTTGGGTACCACGAACAGGCTTTTCTGACACAGGCCCAAACGCTTAGATTCCATTGCCGAAGCTGCCATCTCAAAACTTTTGCCGGCACCCACCTCGTGGGCGAGCAGGGTGTTCCCACCATAAAGCACATGAGCAACTGCATTGCGCTGATGTTCCCGCAGATTGATCTCCGGGTTCATACCGACAAAATGGATATGGCTTCCGTCATACTCGCGGGGCCGGGTACTATTGAACAACTCGTTATACTGCTTCACCAGCAGATTCCGCCGCTGCGGGTCTTGCCAAACCCAGCCTGCAAAAGTATCCTTGATGGCCTGCTGCTTCTGCTGGGCAAGCATCGTCTCCTTCTGGTTCAGGACACGCCGCTCTTTACCATCCTCCTCAATGGTATCATAAATGCGGCAGTCCCGCAAATTCAAGGTGTCCTCCAAAATCTTGTAGGCGTTGGCCCGGTGGGTGCCGTAGGTTTCGGTGGACATGATATCATACATTCCGGCGGCAGATTTGTTGCCGATGCGCCATTCGGACGTAAATGGAGAGTAGCGGACTTGGATCAGGTTGTTATAGCGGATGCGGTAGGGCGGCTGAAAAGTCTCCATCATAAACTGCTGCACAATGGCGGGATTCAGCCATGTGGCACCCAGTCGGATGTCGATTTCTGATGCTTCAAGGTCCTTCGGCTGCGCTTTGGTCAAAGCCTCCACATTGATCTTGAACTCCGGGTGGCTTTCAGCGGCAAGCTGAGCCATGCGCAGTTTATTCCGCACATTGCCGGAAAGATACTCGTCCGCAGTCTGCCAGCCTGCTTCCGGCTCATCTGCATCCGCAGAAGGGTCTTTGAAAATCACGCCTTGCAGCTCTGTGGTAATACGCTCATAATCGCCGGGAGAGCCGAGAAGTTCCGCCATATAGGGCAGATCAACACGGCCATGTTCTCCAATGGACACTGCCAGTGCTTCGCTGGGGGTGTCCACGCTGGTGACCGTGTGCTCTGGGCGAATCGTTCGCTTGGTGAACATATCCGCCTTGCTTTTGAGCTGTTTATTCTCATCGAGATTTTCCAAAGAGCAGAGCAGATAGTAGGAAGAATCATCCTCAAACAAACGCCCATTTTTGCGGTCGTTGAGCAGACCGTATTTTGCGGTAAAAGCGTCATAAGCTGTGTTCAGCTTTGCTTGGGTTGCCTTAATGTCCTCATCCGGGTAATCGTCCAGCTGCTCCTGAATCAGCTGGTTGACGATCTGCCGCAGTTCCACCATGCCGGTGACACGGGCTTTGGCATTATCGGACAACTCCACCTGCGTCATAATCGAATTTTCTCGGTAGTACACCTCACCGTCCACCACGGTGTAGGAGAAGTTTTTTACATCCGGGTCAGCCGGGAGAATATGCTTCTCGTTTTCGGCATCCGCAATATCTGGTGTTTCCACCTCAGCTTCGGTGTATTGCCCCTCAATATGCTGTACCACCTCGGCAAGCTGGTCGGCAAGGTTTGCGCCCTCGATGGGCGCAACGGTCAGGTCATGACCATACTGGGTGCTTTCCAGCGTAAGCTGCCCCAGCACCATCTCCGGGTGGTCTACGAAATACTGGTTGATGGCAAAACCATCTTCGGTCTTGCCAAGCTGCACCCAGTCCGGCTCGTGGTCGATGGGGCGGTCACGCTTTTGCAAAAAGATAATGTCCGAAACCACTTCGGTGCCTGCATTTGCCTTAAACGCATTGTTGGGCAGACGGATGGCACCCAGCAAATCGGCTCGTTCTGCCATGTGCTTGCGGGCGGTGCTGTCCTTGCTGTCCATGGTATAGCGAGAAGTCACAAACGCCACGATGCCGCCCGGACGCACTTGGTCGATGGTTTTCGCAAAGAAATAATTGTGGATGGAGAATCCCAGTTTGTTGTACGCCTTATCGTTGACCTTGTACTGACCAAAGGGCACGTTGCCCACCGCCAGATCGTAGAAATCACGGCGGTCGGTGGTCTCAAAGCCTGCCACGGTAATGTCGGCCTGCGGATACAGTTTTTTCGCAATGCGCCCGGTGATGCTGTCCAGTTCCACGCCGTACAGCCGACTGTCTGCCATGCTGTCCGGCAGCATTCCAAAGAAGTTGCCCACGCCCATACTAGGTTCCAGAATGTTACCGCTGTGGAAACCCATGCGCTCCACGGCATCGTAGATACTACGGATGACGGTAGGGCTGGTATAGTGGGCGTTCAGGGTGCTGGAACGGGCAGCAGCGTACTCATCCTCGGAGAGCAGCCCTTTCAACTCTGCATATTCCTTTGCCCAACTATCTTTGCCGGGGTCAAAGGCATCCGCCAGACCGCCCCAGCCCACATACTGGGAAAGCACCTGCTGTTCCTCGGCAGTGGCACCTCGGTGCTCCTGTTCCAGCTTGAACAGGGTGCGGATGGCTTCAATGTTCCGGGCATATTTCTGCTTTGCGCCGCCCTCGCCCAGATGGTCGTCCGTGATACGGAAGTTTCCGGCAGGCTCCGGCGCAGGTTCAGCATTCAGGGCTTCATCCAAGGCGGCGGCATCCGGGAAGGTCTGCACTTCGCCGTCAATCACCGTAGAGATGGGCAGTTCGTCTAGTTCCTCATCGGTCAGTTCAGACACATCCGGCTCCTCCTGCCGCAGTGCATTCTCGAACTGCTGCTTGTTGATGACCTCATTGTCCCATGACTGACCGTGCGCACTGGTGTCGATGCGCACATCGGTTTCGCCAACATAGCCGATGGTTCCTTCAATCGTTCTGGTGGGAAGGTCTACTACAACTTCGTCCCCGACCTTATAGCTGACCTCTTTTTCGGGAACCAGATCAATGGCTGCGGCCTGCTGTTCTTCGTACAGTTCTCTGATGTGCGGAAGATGCTCATTGCGGAAAATGGGCAGTCTGTTTTTCGTCAGCTCCATGTCCTGCAAGCTGACGGATTTGAACGTAAAATTAACGTGTTCTACCCGAAAATCTCGGTCATCCAGCTTGATGATGCTGCCGATTGGCAGATAATCCGCTTCACGGAGATATTTTGTCTGGTGGTGGGAGCCATCTTCGTTCAAGCCAGCCAGATAGACGTTGTTGCCCGCTGCCCACAGCTTTTTAGATTTTGCTGCCCACTGCTCACTCGGAAAACCAGTTACTTTGACTTTGCCAAGCACATTTTCCTGTGACAGAAGATTGGTGCGCAGAATCCGCTCCACAGCAACGGCATCTTTGTCATAGAACAGATAGTTACCGTTCAGTTCAAAGCCCACGAGGGTGTTAGGATACTGTTCTTTCAGAGCAGTGTACTCTGCGGCAACAGTGCCATCCAGCATCGGAAGCTGACGTTCAGCTTCCTGTCTGGCAGTACGCTGCTCTTTTTCCTCATCGGTCAGGTAGCGGTCGGATTGGATCATCAGGTCGATATACTTTTCCACCTGCGCCCATTTCAGGGCGATTTTCTGGTGGTCGGGGTAATGGTCAAATTCCAATCCCTTCCAGTCGTGGTTGACGAAGCCTCGGCTTCCGTCCAGAAAATCGTGGGAGTGCCCACCAATGCCGTACTCCTTTGCCAGTGCTTTGGCACGGAATTTGCGGTCAGGCTGGGTCTGGTACAGCGCCATAATGCGCTGTTTGCCGCCTGCAAACCCTGAACCATGCCGCCGCAGCTCGTTCTCAATTTCCGATTGCGATAACGAAAAAGCGGAGGGCGTTTTTTCGCTCTCCGCTTGGTCGATCTTTTCAATTTGCTGGGCTTCGGTGGGAATGTGGGCATCGAAGAAACTTAACTGTAAATCAGTTCGTTCAGCACCAGTTCCTCGGCCTGTGCTTTCAGACTGTTCATGTGCTGCACCCACCCCATCTGATGCTGCTCCTTGTTCGGAGCCGGGTTCTGCTTCAGCAGTCCCTGCATGGTCTGCTGCATCTGGCTCTCTGCCGTCTGCTCCACCTCCATCAGGTGCGGGTACAGGCTCCCGTTCAGGAGCATCGTGTTGTACAGCACCGGGCGATGGTTCATCAGGTACGTCCGGCGCAGCCTGCCGTACTTGCCCAGCGGTTTCCGGGGCTGGTTCAGAATCAGGTTCGGGAGCTGGTAGTCCCCGACGGTCGAGTAGGTCACGTTCCTGCTGTTCGTATTCATATTGGCTCCTTTCTGCATTGCGGCGGCGAATGGTTGTTTTAACGGTGCGCTCGATGTTCCGCAGCACCTCCCGGCTCATGTCGCTGACTGCGGCACCGAGTGTGTAGACAGTGTCCGGGGTAGAAAAATCGTAGATGGCCTGAAAACTGTCTTTGTCAAAATAGCCATCCGGCTCAAATCCACAGCGTTCCAGCAGCGTGTAGGTGACGCTAATGGCGGCGGCAGACTTGAACTGCATCTCCACCCCGGCTTCATCATAATCCATCAGCAGCGAACCGTCAACGATGGCGCTGATGTCCTCGCTGTTGTTGTCCCAGTAATCCGCCACCAGTTTCCCGGCAACATCCGCAAGCTGCTGGCTGACACGCTCCCCGCTGATGCCGTAGGTCTTGCTCAACATTTCCGAAACCGGCTGTTTCAGGTCGTCATTGTACTGCCACATCTCCGGGTCACGGGAATTGCGGCGCACCCCGGTATCGCTTACGTCAAAGACGTAGTGCAGCCGAGGGAATCCGCTGGATTCGTCCAGCAGAGCGATGCCCTTAGAGCCACGCCTGACATAGCGGTTCATCCGGTTGTTCCAAACATCATAGTCGGCGCAGGCGGTGGCATCGGGCCGCTGAGCGTAGATCATCAACTGGTCTGCAAAGGGGTACTTGTACAACCGGGATGCAGTGGTCAGGTAGTCCGTCCAGCTTTCCCAGTACCGGGTCAAGCCGTTGGCCGTGCGCTGGGCAAGGGCAAGATATTCTTCGGTTTTGCTTGGCATAGCGTTCCTCCTTTTTCGGATTTTAGGGTATAAAAAGAGCGGGCAACCGTTTTGAGGGTCGCCCGCAGAAGGTGTGTAATAATTTGATAGTCCGTCAAACAGGAATTGATTTACTTTGTTTGTAAATCTTCCAGAAAGAAAATTCCCTCTGTTAGGTTGACAAACATTTCCTTGTCCTTGATTACATGAATTTTATTGTTCCACCAGACAGTAGTGTTATTAGCGGAGATTGTTTTGCTTGTTCCATCCTTGAGAAAATAAGTAATTGTAATAGCGGGTTCTTCTTCGCTATTCACTTCCCCAAATAAATCATATTTCAGAAATCCCGTTAGCTTTAAGGCTAACTCAATGTCCTCACTGCTCGAAATTTCTTTAACATCATCCGTGACACTCGGATACGTGATATTTACAGACTGAATATCATTTATGCGGGGCAATCCCCAAAGATACATACCATTAGTAAATATGTTGATCCCAACAATCAAAACAGTCATAACTATCACTTCTATCAAAAATCGAATAAGACCTTTGAAAATCTTGTTCACCAACTTATCCTCCAATCTCAATTTCTCCTACTCCCTCGATTCCGATTTATTGAGTTGAGCATATCACATAAGCGAACACTCCAACCCTACAGCTCGGTTTCCACTGCAAGCTGCTCCTGCTTCTCTTTTTCGTCAGCGATTTGGACATCAACATCTTCGCGCATCTTTTTCAGAAGTGCGAGGACACGCTTGATCTGGCCCTTGGTGTTCTCTACACGGCTCTGTGCCTGATTGATGTGATCCAGAACTGCCCAGTCTGCAAAGAGGCCGTCAAAGAAGAAATCTGCAAATTTCAGAAAGCTGTCCACCGTAACCTGAAGGTCTGCGGTGATCTCAACATCAGCAAGCTCAGTTTTGAACCGCCGCAGTTCCACTTGAAGCTGTTCGATTTGTTTCTGCGCATCGTCCAGTTCCTCATACTTGGCAAGATCGGCCATCAAACCGCCGCCCATTACGTCCCATGTACTCCAGCCCTCGGCATTGTGGAGGGTTTCGAGAACTTCGTTGACCGTATGCAAGGCAGTCTTTCCTGCGTTGATGGCTTCCAGCAGCTCCCGCTTTTGAACTTTCAGTGCGGCAATGCGGCTTTCGCTTTCCGCAATCTGCTGTGCGGCAGGGTGGGCAGAGACTTTGATGTTTTTGATTTTTTCGGAAAGAGCAGCTTGATACTGACTTTCGCAATCGGACAGCCGTGCCAGTCTATTTTGAATCTGCTTCAAGTCGGCATCAACGGAAGAAAGATCATGGAGAGCCGCATCGTACTTGACGCGGGCTGCATAGGCTTCCTGCCGTTCTTTGTCCAGCTTTTCATCCATTTTTCCAATCACTTGATAGAAAAATGCGGCAAGGCTGTGTCCCTCCAGACGGTCCACATCAGCCTGCTCTGCCAGCTTGG
>NZ_QXJA01000009.1:0-135765 GCF_022750605.1 Faecalibacterium sp. BCRC 81149
GAACCAGTCATATTGGTCGGTGACGATGACGGTGAGGTTCCACCTGTTCCCATTCCGAACACAGAAGTTAAGCTCACTCGTGCCCAAGATAGTTCGCTGGAAACGGCGCGTGAAAATAGGTAGTCGCCGACTTAAACAAAACCCCTGAGGAAGAAATTCTTCAGGGGTTTGTTGTTTGAAAAAAAAAAAAAAATTGTAGCTTCTGCCTTAAAACCCGTCCCTGAATCGTATATGGGATAAGTATGTATTCCGTCTGCGGTGAAATCGCAAAAGAGGAGGGGCAGGATGAAGCTTTTATTCAAACAACGGATGTTTTCGTGGTTCGACAGCTACGATATCTATGATGAAAACGAGAACACGGTCTATGTGGTAAAGGGGCAGCTCTCGTGGGGGCACTGCCTGAAAATCTTCGACACGGAAGAGAACGAGCTTGGTACTGTCAAGCAGGAAGTGCTGACCTGGCTGCCCAAGTTTGAACTCTATGAAGGGGAAAACTATATCGGCTGCCTCGAAAAGGAACTGGGCTGGTTCAAGCCCAAGTACAACATCGATTTCAACGGCTGGCATGTGGAGGGGGATTTCCCTGGGTGGGATTACACCATTACAAAGCCGGTGGGAGAGACAGTCGCAACGGTTTCCAAAGAGCTGCTGCAGTGGACGGATACCTATGTGCTGGATATCGTTGACCCGGCAGACGCGCTCTATGTGCTGATGTTCGTGCTGGCTATCGATGCCGAAAAGTGTTCTGCAAAATGAAACTGGATCTGCCCGGCTGTGTGGGAATGCCCGCATGGCCGGGCTTTTTACATTGCGCAGGTTGGAAAACAGTGGTATCATTAAAAAGTACGATAAAACCTGAAAATAACGAGGTGCAAATGGAAGTATTTGAAATCGAGACAGAGCGTCTGCAGCTGCGGCAGTTCCGGGTGGAGGACGCGCAGGACGTATTTGCGATTTTCTCGGATGAGCAGACCACGCTGGATTGCGGCGGTTATCGTGCCTTTGATGCAATGGATGAGGAATATGACCGTCTGATGCAGAAATTTGCGGGACAGACCCGTTACAGCGTTGTCCGCAAGGCAGATGGGCGTGTGATCGGCGTGATCTCGCTGATGGATGCCGAGCGTGCCGTGCCCGGCTGGGAGCTGGGCATTGAGATGGCCCCGGATGTCCGGCGGCAGGGCTATGCCCGGGAAGCGCTGGCGGCTGTGATTCAGGCGTTCTTCGAGAAAACGGACACGGTGCTTTTCACGGGTGGGCATTATGCCTATAACACCATCTCCGGGGAGCTGATGAAAAAACTGGGCTTCACCTATGAGGGCATCGAACACAAGGCCATGCGCCATGCAGAGCGCGGCCCCACGGATCTGGTGTGCTATTATCTGGAAAAATAAGTTCTCCCTCAGAATTCCTACAGATTTCCCTGTTACAATGATAGCATCATCGAAAGGGGAATTTGTATGCTGACAAAATTGAAAAACGGGTTGGACGGTACCCAGCTCAAGACCATTGCACTGGCGCTGATGGTGCTGGACCACATTCATTATTTCTTTGAATTCACCGGCTGCATCCCAACAGTGTTCAGTATGTTGGGGCGGCTCAGTGCGCCGCTATTTCTGTTCTGCACGGTGGAGGGCTTTGCCCACACCCATGACCGCAGGCGGTATTTTATCCGCATCTGGGGTATCGGAACGGCCATGGCAGCGCTGGAATTTTTTATGATCTACGCCAAAGCCTTCCGGCGCGGGGATGGCTTCTACCCGCTGAACGCGATTTTCCAGGATCTGATGCTCCTGTGCATCGTCTGGCAGGGCATCGACTGGCTCCGGGAAAAGAAATGGGTCAGGGGTGTGGCGGCCATCGCGGCGGTGGCTGGCTGGCCGTTTGTGATGGTGGCGTTCCTGAGCGCTTTCCCCCAGATCCAGCAGATGCCGTGGGCTTCCACGGTGGTGGCATTTGTCATCACCAGCCCGCTGCCCCTGTGGACCAGCATCACGGACGGCGGCTGGAGCTTTCTGCTGGGCGGTGCGCTGCTGTATGCATTGCGTGGACGGCGCAAAGTGCAGCTGACGGTATGGGCACTGGTGATCTTCCTGTGTGATTTTGCGCTGACCTTCGGGATGGCTTGCCGGCAGGAGGGCTTTGTCTGGACCCAGATGTTCACCAACAACTATGAGTGGTTCGGCGTGTTTGCGGCCCTGCTGATGCTGCTGTACAACGGTCAGCGCGGCAGCGGGCATAAACAGCTGTTCTACTGGTTCTACCCGGCCCATGTGTATCTGCTGTACGGGGCGTCCTGCCTGCTTTATAACGTTTTGAGGTGATCTTGTGACAAATGTTCTGATGGTGGATGACAACCGGGACCTGTGCCAGGTAGTGCAGACGGCGCTGGAACGGGACGGCCACCGGGTGGAAACGCGGCTCTCCGGCGCGGAGCTTACTGAACAACTCTGCCGCTGGGCGGACTGCATTCTGCTGGATGTGATGATGCCCGGGGAGGATGGCTTTGCCGTCTGCCGCCGCATCCGGGGCCTGACCGATGCCCCCATTCTGTTTCTGACAGCCCGGACAGACGAAGCGTCTGTTCTGGAGGGGCTGGGCATCGGAGCAGACGATTACCTTGCAAAGCCTTTCCGGGTGGCAGAGCTGCGCGCCCGGGTGGCGGCGCATCTGCGGCGGCAGAACCGCACCCCGGTGCATCGGTTGGTGCGCGGCGGGGTCAGTTTTGACCTGTCCGCGCGGGAGGCAGCGGTGGGAGAAACTCCTCTGCCGCTGACCCGCTCCGAGTATGCCATCTGTGAGCATCTGGTGCTTCACGCCGGGCAGACCTTTACCAAGGAACAAATTTACGAAGCGGTTTTTGGTATTGACGGCACTGCGGACGACACTGCCATCACCCAGCACATCAAGAACATCCGGGCCAAGCTCCGGGCGGCGGGGGTGGCAGAGCCGGAAACACTGCTGAAAACCATCTGGGGAGTGGGATATCAATGGAAAAACGAGGGCTGATCTCCCTGCGGGGCGTACTGCTGCGATATCTGGTGCAGACCGTCTTTTGCTGTGTGCTGGCGCTGCTGTTGTGGTTTGCGGCGCTGATGTGCGTCATCAACAGCGGCCTGGCGCTCCCGGCCAATCAGGCCGCGCAGGCCTGCCAGAAGGCTGCACAGGACGTTTTGCCGGGCATGACTGCCGCCACCTTTGATGAGACCCAGCTGGACTCCTTGTGCCGTTACGCCCTGTTTGCCGCGCCGGACAGCAGCGAGGTGCTGGCCACCAACATGGATGCCGGGCACTTGCAGCGGGCAATGGAGAACCGGCAGGGGAAAACCCGCTGGCATTTTGGATACACACAGTATTATATGACATCAAAATTGCAGGACGGAACGGTCTGTCTGCTGCAATTTGACTATGCCGTACCCTACGCCGCCCCTGCGCTGCGGGGAAAGCTGCCAGACGTGCAGACGGTGCACTGCATTCTGGGCATTCTGCTCCTGGTGGGAGCGGTGGTGTGGAGCACCCACCGCTCCAGAAAGTTTCTGGCCCGGGAGACGGCCCGCCTGACCGAGGTCTCCCGGCAGGTGGCTGAGAAAAAGGGCGTGGAAGAGATCGATTTTTCCGGGGCGCAGGTGCGGGAATACGCCGAGACACTGGCTGCCCTGCAGACCATGGGGCAGGAGCTGACGGCCAGCCTGCAGGCCCAATGGAAAATGGAGCAGCAGCAGCGGGAGCAGATCATCCAGCTTTCCCATGAGCTCAAAACGCCGCTGGCCGTCATTGAGGGCAACGCCGACCTGCTGGCCGAGGACGAGGCCCTGACCCCGGAGCAGCGGGAACAGGTGGAGGCCATCCTGCGGGGCACCGAGCAGACCCGGACCTATCTGCTCAAGATCCGTGCTCAGGTGCAGACACCGCTGAAGTATAAGCGGCCCTGAGCAGACCCGAATGATGAAAAAGGAAGCCGCCCGGCTGTGTGGGAACGCCCGCATGGCCGGGCGGTTTGCATTGCAGGAGCAGAAAAACCGTGGTATCATAAAAAACGATAGGGTCTGAAAATAGAGGGGAAAATGAACACTTACGACCATTCGTTCGTCTATTCAAAAAAAGAGAGGGGAAAAACAATGAATTTTGAAGAGACAGAAGTCCTTTACAATGTTTACCGTGGAATCCTGCGGAACAATCGGAGCTTTCAACCGGGAAAGAACACGGCGGTGGAATATCGCATGGACTGCCCGGAGTATGCCGACCTCCTGAAAAAGTATCCCTTTGAGAAAATTGCAGGAAAAGGCACGGACCTGCAGCGGGCAATTCGGGTGCTGAAATACCTCTCGCCTAAGCTGACACACAGCCCGTGGTACGACGGCCATGTGGACTGCAACGCCCTGGCGCTTTTGGATTACAGTCTGGATAAACCGGAACAGGGCATCAACTGCCTGAATAAGGCTAAAATTCTGGAGGAGGTCTGCCTGGCACTGGGAATCTACGCACGGCGTGTGCGCTTCCTGCCCTATTCTCCCTTCGATTTTGATTGTCACGTTGTCACGGAGATCTACGACCGGTCGCAGGAAAAGTGGTGTATGCTGGACCCGACGACCAACGGGGATCTGGTAGATGAGCAGGGCACGATCCTGAGCCTGCTGGAAGCCAGAGAGCGGATGGCAGACACCCGATTTGTGACGTATTGCAAGGCGACGAGCAGGGAAAAGGATCTGCAGAAGCTCTACCGGAAAAATATCGCAAGAACCGCTTACTATGCAAAGAATCTGTTCCGCATTCAGGTGGACGCGGTCTCGCAGTTTGGAGAGAGTGGAAACTGGCTGAATTTCCCGCCGGAGCACTTTTCTATCCGGGAATGGAGCGTTGCAAGTGCAGAATACCGGTTGGAGATGGTGCCTGCCTACGCAAAGGGATATGCGGATTTTGATGAAGCCGTCCAGCTGCCGCGGATGCGTGAGGCCGTGGAGCGGACGCGAAACATGGAGGAGCCGGAGGCAATCTCTGCCGCCGCTCTGACCGAAAAGCCGATATCATAAAAAACAGATCGCCGCTGCTTTCCTGACGGAGAGCGGCGGCTTTTTCACACCCGGCGCTTCATGGGCATAGGATGACGCAGACCATGGGGAGGAGGGGCCGGGAATGGATGGACAAAGACGATTTGCGGTGATCGGAACGGACGCGCGGCTGGCGGCGGCAGGCCGGGCGCTGGCCCGTGCCGGGTTTGCGGTGGGCGGGCCGGAGCAGACGGCGCTGGCCGATTACATCTTACTGCCGCTGCCGCTGGACGAGAGCCGCACCCCGCTGGCGGAACTGCTGCGGGCCGCAAAACCGGGGGCACTGGCGCTGGGCGGAAAGCTCTCGGCGCAGGCAAGGCAGATCGCGGCGGAGGCGGGCGTGGAGCTGGTGGACTATTTTACCCGGGAGGAGCTGATCCTCTGCAACGCCATCCCGACAGCAGAGGGCTGCATCGGCATCCTGATGGCGGAGCGGACGCGGACGCTCTGGAACAGCGCCATCCTGCTGGCCGGTTTTGGGCCGGT
The DNA here is from genome assembly GCF_022750605.1 of Faecalibacterium sp. BCRC 81149. Classification (NCBI taxonomy): domain Bacteria; kingdom Bacillati; phylum Bacillota; class Clostridia; order Eubacteriales; family Oscillospiraceae; genus Faecalibacterium; species Faecalibacterium sp. BCRC 81149. The sequence goes on from NZ_QXJA01000009.1 coordinate 5,535, forward strand.
GGGGCAGGCGCTTGGGGTACGGCTGGCGGCACTGGGCGCACAGGTGACGGTGGCCGCGCGGCGGCCGGCCCAGCGGGCACTGGCGGAGAGCTTCAGCCTGCGGGCGGTGGATCTGGCCCGGCTGGAACAGACTGCTCCGGCCTTTGACACGGTGGTGAACACCATCCCGGCCCCTGTTCTGACGGAAGCCGTGCTGGCAGCCCTGCGGCCCGGGAGCCTGATCGTGGATCTGGCATCCAGGCCGGGCGGCACTGACTTTGCCGCAGCCCGGCGGCTGGGGCACCGGGCCATCCATGCCCTGAGCCTGCCTGCGGCCTGCGCTCCCGAAACGGCGGGCGAGGCTCTGGCCCGGACGGTCTGTGAGATCCTGGCGGAAAGGGAGGAAACACCATGAAAAGGCAATTGCGCGGGACAGTGGCGTTTGCGGTCTGCGGGAGCTTCTGCACGCTGGGCGCGGCGGTGGCTCAGGCTGAACAGCTGGTGCGGCAGGGCTGGGAGCTGCTGCCGGTGATGAGCTATGCGGCCTCCGGCCTGAACACCCGCTTTGGCCGGGCGGATGAGTGGAAGGAGCGGCTGGAGACCCTGACCGGCCACAGGGTGCTGGATACCCTGCAGGATGTGGAGCCGCTGGGGCCGCGGCAGCTGGCCCGGGCACTGGTGGTGGCCCCCTGCACCGGCACCACACTGGCACGGCTGGCGGCGGGCCTTTCCGACACGCCGGTCACGCTGGCGGCAAAAAGCCTGCTGCGGGTCGGGTGCCCGGTGCTGCTGGCTGTCTCCACCAACGATGGGCTGGGGGCTTCCGGGGAGAACATCGCCCGGCTGATGCAGCGCAAGCACTATTACTTTGTGCCCTACGGACAGGACGATGCAGCGCAGAAACCCCAGAGCCTGAAGGCGGATCTCACCCTGCTGCCCGCTGCACTGGAGGCTGCCCTGCACGGTCAGCAGCTGCAGCCGGTGCTCCGGGAGTGGAACTGAGGGTTTCTCTTTTCAGAGGGATAAAAATGTGGTATACTATATCATAATATCTTGAGATAGAGGAACTGGAATGAAAAAACACATCGCCATGCTGTGTGCGGTGCTTTTGACCGCACTGGCGGCGTTTGCGCCGGGCGCGGCAGCTGCCGGGCCTGCACTGACGGCTACGGAAGCGTACTGCATCATCGATGCCGACACCGGTCTGGTGCTGGCCCAGCAGAACATGAACGAGGAACTGCACCCGGCATCCATCACCAAGGTGATGACGCTGGGCCTTGCCTGTGAAAAGGCCCAGGGCAAGTGGGACAATGTCAAGCTGACGGTCAGCCACGAGGATGTCTACTCGCTGGCGGGCACCGATTCCAGCCATATCGCCCTGCAGGAAGGGGAGGAAGTGCCCCTGACCGATGCCCTGTATGCCACCATGATGGCCAGCGCCAACGATGGGGCCAACCTGCTGGCCGAATACTTCGGCGGCGGCTCCATTGAGGGCGGTGTGGCCGCCATGAACGCGCAGGCAAAGGAGCTGGGGCTGGAACACACCCACTTTGCCAACCCCCACGGCATCAGCGATGAGGATCACCACACCAGCTGCTATGACATGGCGCAGATGCTGCGCTGGGCGTTGACCCAGCCCGGGTTCGAGACCCTGTTTACCCGGAACGAGATGTACACCATGGGCCCGACCAATGTCCAGCCCGTGACCCGGTACTTCCACCAGCAGGATAAAATGCGGGTGGGCTCCAGCCGGTACTATATCCCGGCCATCCTGGGTTCCAAGATCGGCTACACCAACATTGCCCGGTACAGCTATGTCTGCCTGGCGGAGCAGAACGGTGTGCGGCTGATCTGCGTGACCATGCAGAGCCAGATCAAGACCGACAAATACGACGATGTCCGCACCCTGCTGGACGATGCCTTTGCCCGCTGCACCGGCTACACCGAGATCCCTGCCCAGGGCGTGACCGGGGAGCTGGAAGTGGCAGGCGGCGGCAGCACGCTGGGCACGGTGACGGTTTCTGACCCGGGCGTGAAGCTGCTGCTGGCCGACGGCCTGACCGCTGCGGATGTGTCGGTCACACTGGAACTGCCCGAACGATACCTCTTGGGGGTTGACCCGGCGGTGTATGCGGTGTATACCATTCATGGGCGGGACGTGCAGGAAACGGCCAGCGTCCGGGTGCCTGCCGCTGTGACCGGGCTGGAAGAGCTGCTGGCCAAGAGCGCCAACGCCACCCTGCCCGCCTCCCGGGATGTGGGGCCGAAGAGGATCGCAGGCGGCCTGCTGGCCATCTCGGTCGGTGCTACCGTGCTGGCCGCCCTTGCGGCGTTCGGCGTGGTGCGGCTGAGGGCGAAGCTCCGCAGGAAACAGAAGGCGAGACATTGACGGCCTCGCCCTCTCAGGCGCTTTGCGCCAGCTCTCCCGAAGGGAGAGCCGATAGCAGCTCATGGCCAGCAGCAGCTGGATCCAGGAGATGCGTTGCCTCTCCCTTTGGGAGAGGTGGCAGCGCGCAGCGCTGACGGAGAGGGTGGGCTTGACAGGCAACGAGCCGTCTGAAAATCGCGCAAAAGCCCGCAAGGACTTTTCCATATACTACAAATAGACAAAATTTTCTGAAAGAAAACAGAGAGGAAAAAGAAATATGGGCAAGTTTACGTTTACTGAGACCGAGATCCCTGGTGTTGTGGTCATTGAGCCGCAGGTGTTCGGTGATGACCGCGGTTATTTCATGGAGACCTACCAGAAGGATCAGTTTGCTGCTGCCGGCATCGACAAGGAGTTCGTGCAGGACAACCAGAGCCGCTCCACCCGCGGCGTGCTGCGCGGCCTGCATTTCCAGAAGAACCACACCCAGGGCAAGCTGGTGCGTGTGACCAAGGGCGAGGTCTATGATGTTGCCGTGGACTGCCGCCCCCACAGCGCCACCTTTGGCAAGTGGGTGGGCGTGACCCTGAGCGAGGAGAACAAGAAGATGTTCTATATCCCCGAGGGCTTTGCCCACGGCTTCCTGGTGCTGAGCGATGTGGCCGAGTTCTGCTACAAGTGCACCGATGTCTATGACCCCACCAGCGAGGGCGGCATCCCCTACGATGACCCCACCGTGAACGTGCAGTGGCCCGACTGCGGCTGTGAGCACAAGACCAGCGCAAAGGACAAGCTGCATGAGCCCTTTGCAGCCCAGAAGTTTGAATTCTTTGAAAAGTGGTGATAGCCCGTGGCGAAACTGAAAGGAATGTTCAACGGCTTCTGGCGCTACCGCTATCTGCTGTGGAATCTGGTCAGCCGTGATTTCAAGCTGAAATACCGCCGCAGCGTGCTGGGTGTGCTGTGGAGCGTGCTGAACCCCCTGCTGATGTGCCTGGTCTACTGGGCTGTGTTCAGCAGCCTGATGGATATGCGGGGCAGCGGCATCGACAACTTCCCGGTGTTCCTGATGTGCGGTCAGCTGCTCTTCAACTTCTTCAACGAGGCCACCTCCTCCAGCATGAGCAGCGTGCTCAGCGCTGCCCCCCTGCTGAAAAAGGTGTATATCCCCAAGTATATCTTCCCGCTGGAAAAGTGCTGCTTTGCCATGGTGAACTGCGTGTTCAGCTTTGTGGCCCTGCTGCTGGTGATGATCTTTACCGGTGCGCCCTTCCACCTGACCCTTCTGGAAGCGCTCTACCCGCTCATCACCCTCTTCTTCTTCAGCCTGGGGGTGGGCCTGTTCCTGGCGGCGGCAACGGTGTTCTTCCGGGACATCATGCACATCTGGAGCGTGTTCATCACGGCGCTGCTCTACTTCTCCGCCATCTTCTATGACCCCACCCAGATGACCTTTTCCATCGGCGGGTTCAACATGCAGCAGATCATCAAGCTGAACCCCATGTACTGGTATATCACCGGCTTCCGCCGCACCCTGATGTGGGGCATCCCGCTGGACCTCAACATGTTTGCGGTCTGCGGCATCTGCGCAGTGGTCTCCATGTGGGTGGGCGTGCACATGTTCCGCAAAACGCAGGATCGTTTTGTGCTGCATATTTAAGGAGGGGAGAAGAATGGAACCGATCATCAAAGTGGACAACGTGTCCATGTGCTTCAACCTTTCCACCGAAAAGCACGAGAGCCTGAAGGAATATCTGCTGGCCATGGTGCAGGGCCGCCTGCAGTACGACGAGTTTTACGCCCTGAAGGACGTGAGCCTGGACATCATGCCCGGCGATTTTTACGGTCTGGTGGGCCTGAACGGCTCGGGCAAATCCACCCTGCTCAAGACCATTGCGGGCGTGTACAAGCCCACCAGGGGCAAGGTCACCGTCAACGGCACCATCGCCCCACTCATCGAGCTGGGTGCGGGCTTTGATATGGACCTGACCGCCCGGGAGAACATCTACCTCAACGGCACGGTGCTGGGGTTCTCGCCCAAGTATCTGGACGAGAAGTTCGACGAGATCGTGGAGTTCAGCGAGCTGCAGAACTTTCTGGATGTACCGCTGAAAAACTACTCCTCCGGCATGGTGGCCCGCATCGGCTTTGCCATTGCCACCATCACCAAGCCCGATATCCTGATCGCGGATGAGGTGCTCTCGGTGGGCGACTTCCTGTTCCAGCAGAAATGCGAAAAGCGGATGAAGGAGCTGATGGCAGGCGGTACCACCGTCATTCTGGTGTCCCACTCCATCGAGCAGATCGAGCGGATGTGCAGCAAGGTGGCATGGCTGAGTCACGGCCACCTGAAAATGAACGGCGATACCGAGACAGTCTGCGCGGCCTACAAGGCCACCCAGCGCGGCGAGGCCTGAGCCATGAATGTGCGATTGAAACGTGCCAGAGAGCTGGCAGGCTATGCGGTCCAGCTGACAAAGGACGAGGGTCTGGGCACCATGCTGGCTCGGGGCGCGGGCTTTGTCAGGCGGCGGTGCTTTGGCAAAAAGGCCCGCTACCTGCCCGCAAAAAAGGTGCTGGAAGCCCAGAGAGCCGAAATGGCAGGAAAAAATTTTGAAAACTGCCAACTTTCGACGATTTCCGTGTTGACACCGTTGTATAATACTCCTGAGGTGTTTCTGCGGCAGTTTCTGGATTCCTTCGTGAACCAGACCGCCCCCAACGGTGAGCTCTGCCTGGCGGATGCCTCGGATGCCGCCCACAGCAGTGTGGGGGATATCGTAAGGGAATATCAGGCGAAATATCAACACATCGTATACAAAAAGATCGAAAACAAGGGCATTGCGGCAAATACCAACGCCGCCGCTGAACTGGCATCGGGGGAATATCTGGCGCTGGCCGACCACGATGACATCCTTGCGCCCCACGCCATGTACACCATGGGTCAGGCGATCCGGCAGCTGCGTGAGGCAGGGGAGCCGGACGGCTTCCTGTACAGCGACGAGGCCCTCTTCACCAAAAAGATCGAAAAGCCGCTGGTGGCCCACTTCAAGCCCGATTACGCCCCGGATTACCTGCTCTGCTGCAACTACATCTGCCATCTGGCCGTGTTCCGGCGGGAGCTGTTCGAGCAGGTGGGCGGGGAACGCCCCGAATGTGATGGCAGTCAGGACCACGACCTTTTCCTCCGGCTCATTGAGCAGGTGGGCGGCGCGGCCCATGTGCCGCAGGTGCTCTACTACTGGCGGGTGCACGAAGGCTCGACCTCCGGCGGCACTGATGCCAAGCCTTACGTTGCCAAAGCGGCAAAGAAGGCGCTGGCCGACCATCTGGAGCGCACCGGCCGCACCGGTACCATAGAGGATGGCCTGTACCCCAGCACCTATCGGGTCAGGTGGGATATTGTGGGGGAGCCGAAGGTGAGCATCCTCATCCCCAACAAGGATCACACCGAGGATCTGGAAAAGTGCCTGCAGAGCATCTGGAAAAAGACCACCTGGGACCGGTTCGAGGTCATCGTCATTGAGAACAACTCCACAGACCCGGCCACCTTTGCCTATTACGAGAAGGCCCGGCAGCGGTACGATGGCCTGAAGGTGGTCACCTACCCGGACAAGGGCTTCAACTTCTCGGCCATCAACAACTTTGGCCGGAAAGCGGCAGAGGGCGACTACCTGCTGCTGCTCAACAACGATGTGGAAGTGGTGAACGGCGACTGGCTCACGGAGCTGCTCCGGCAGTGCGCCCACCCCGGCGGCGCGGCGATCTGCGGTGCCATGCTCTGGTACCCGGATGAGACCATCCAGCACGCAGGGATCGTGACGGGTCTGGGCGGCTACGCGGGCCACAGCCACAAGTATAAGAAGAAGGGCGGCAGCGGCTATCTGTTCCGCACCTCTACCGTGCAGGACTTCTCCGGTGTGACCGGTGCCTGCCTGCTGGTAAAGACCGCCGTCTATGACGAGATGCACGGGCTGGACGAGCAGTTCGCCGTGGCCTTCAACGATGTGGACTTCTGCCTGCGGGTGCGGGATGCAGGCTACCGCATTGCCTGGACCCCCTACGCCGAGCTCATCCACTATGAGAGCAAGAGCCGGGGCGGGGATGAAAAAGACCCCGTCAAGGCGGCCCGCTTTGCGGCGGAACAGCAGCGGCTCTACACCATCCACGGCAAGGAAAACATTCTGGATGACCCCTACTACAACCCCAACCTGACCCGTGACCGGGAGGATTTTTCGGAGAGCGACGATCTGCGCAGGTTGAAAGAGGGCAGGGTAACGGTAAGATTCCGGGGAGGTACCCTCCAATGAACATCAAGGGACACTTTGAGACCATCACCCGGCATAAACTGCTGGTGATGAAATATTGCTTTGAATGCGGCCTTTATCAGCAGGGCCTGACCCATGACCTGAGCAAGTACAGCCCCACCGAGTTCATCCCGGGCTGCATCTACTATCAGGGCGACCACAGCCCCAACGAGGCAGAGCGCGCCGCCCGGGGCTATTCCTCGGCATGGCTCCACCATAAGGGCCGCAACAAGCACCATCTGGAATACTGGATCGACTACACAACCAACAAATCCGGCCTGGGCGGCATGAAAATGCCCCTGCGCTATGTCTGCGAGATGGTCTGCGACCGCGTGGCGGCCAGCCAGATCTATCTGGGCGACAAGTACACCGACGCATCCCCGTGGCAGTATTATGAAAAGAGCAAGGATCACTATCTGCTCCATCCCGAAACAAGGGCACTGCTGGAAAAGCTGCTGCTGATGGTCCGGGATCTGGGGCAGGAGCGCACCTTTGCCTACATAAGATTTCTGCTCGGGTGTGAAGATAACGATTAAATAACATCAAGGAGGCATTGCAATGAAACGTTTCAAAAAAGTTCTGGCACTTGTTCTGGCCGGTGTTCTGGCACTGGCAATGCTGACCGCCTGCGACGGTGGCACCACCGACTCGGATAAGATCATGCCGGACGATGGCACGGTCGAAGTGGTTATGACGATCAATAATACCGCAGCTAATAAGGGCCTGGGTCAGGTCGAATACAGTGCAAAATACAGTGCTGTGACCAAGGCATTGCTGGAAAACTGGCTGGAATGGCGTAATGACGGCAGCAATACAAAGTATCGTGAGAATTATGATAAGATCACGGCAGAGCTGGGCAATGTCAAGATCGTGGTTGGTCTGACCAAGGATACAACTCCGTTTGCAGCGCAGGCCAACTATAATCCGGCTACCAGAACCAGCTTCAAATATGATCCTCTGTTCAAGGACGAGAGCGCATTCAATCTGGCTGAAAAGATCGGCGTTGCATACGTTACCACTTCTAACGGCACTGTCTATCAGGCGGTCTGCCTGTTCGACGTGAACTGAGCATCACACAACGCCAAAACAGCATAACGCATAAAAAGCCCCCGGAAGCGGCGCGAACCGCTTTCCGGGGGCTTTTGTGTCAGAGAAACTGCTTACTGCTCGTTCTCGTAGATCTTGATATAGTGGGGGGCGTTTCTGTCCTGCACAAAGAGAAGCGTGCAGGTAAGTGCGGCGGCTAAGAACGTGAAGATGGCAAGCAGAGCTTTGAGAACTTTCATGGTATCCGATCCTCCTTGGCGGGCATGGCCCGGTCGTTCAAATGCGGAGCAGGGGACGTTCCGCAGGGTCATTAGCAACAGTATACCATAATCCCGGCAGAAAGGCAAACGGCAGTAAAGTTGCGTGAAGTTGGTGGTTGTTAATAAAAAAACAATTAGTTAGATACGACTAATCGTTAAAAATGGCAAAGAAAATTGAGGAAATTGCATCATTTTGGTGCTGTTGTCGTTGAACTTCCGGCTGTAAAATGATACAATAACGGTGTTAAGCAGCTGCTGTCCCTGCCGCAGTGCGCCCGCATGAGGGCAGGGGTGGCAATTCAAGCAGAATGGGGGATTTATTCCATGTTGAACAAGCTGAAACGTGCGGCGCTTGGCGCGCATACGCCGCATGACAAGGCAACCGCTGCAAGCAAACCAGTTCCGATGCCTCTGCCCGCGCAGGTACGCATCCTGATGAGCCAGCACATCGGCGCTCCGGCGAAAGCCCTGGTCAAAAAGGGCGACGAAGTGTTTGTTGGCACCAAGATCGGTGAAGCAGGCGGTTTCGTCTCTGCAAATATCCACTCCAGTGTTTCTGGTACCGTGGCCGCTGTGGAACCCTTCCGTCTCTCCAATGGCCGGATGTGCGACTCTGTTGTCATCAAGACCGATGGCAAGCAGACCGTGGACCCTGCCGTGAAGGCACCCGAGGTCACCGACAAGGCCAGCTTCCTGGCAGCCGTGCGTGAGTGCGGCCTGGTGGGTCTGGGCGGCGCAGGCTTCCCGACCGATGTCAAGCTGCAGCCCAAGCAGACCGTGGACACCCTGCTCATCAACGCTTCCGAGTGTGAAGTCTGGCTGACCAGCGACACGCAGGAGATGCTGAACTGCAGCGATGATATCGTCCGCGGCATCGAGGCCGTGCTGAAGTATACCGGCATCCCGAAGTGCATCATTGGCATTGAGAACAACAAGCCCGAGTGCATCGAGCTGTTGAACCAGAAGACCAAAGACAAGCCCGCCATCGAGGTCAAGGCACTGCCCAGTGTTTACGGCACCGGCGCAGAGCTGATCCTGATCGAGAAGTGCCTGGGCCGCGAGGTGCCCCACGGCGGTCTGCCCGCAGATGCAGGTGCCATCGTGATGAACGTGACCTCTGTTTCTACCCTGGGCAAGTACCTGGCTACCGGTATGCCGGTGGTCGAGCGCACCATCACCGTGGACGGCGATGCCTGCGCAAAGCCCCAGAACCTGATCGTTCCCGTGGGCACTGCCTACGAGGATGTTCTGAACGCTGCCGGCCTCAAGGGCGGCGTGGAGCTGGGCAAGGTGGTTGCCGGCGGTGCCATGATGGGCCCCGCTGTGGAGAACCTGAGCTACCCCACCACCAAGACCACCTCCGGCCTGATCATGCTCAGCGCCGCTGCTGCAGAGTCCCCGCAGGTCAACCCCTGCATCCGCTGCGGCCGCTGCGTGGAGTACTGCCCCATGGGTCTGGAGCCCGTGGAGGTCAACCAGGCTTACGCTGCCCGCGACGTTCAGGAGCTGGGCAAGCTGCATGTTGATTACTGCTTCAACTGCGGCTCCTGCACCTTTGTCTGCCCGGCAAAGCGCCCCTGCACCCAGATGATGGGCCTGGCAAAGGCGTTCTACCTTGGTGAAATCAAAAAAGGAGGCAATAAGTAATGGATACGAAGCTTATTGTTTCGGCCTCCCCGCACCTGCGCAGTGAGGAAACGACCCAGAGCCTGATGGCCAACGTGATCGTTGCCCTGTGCCCCTGTGTGGTGGCCTCTGCAATCATCTTTGGCGCGCGTGCCCTGCTGGTCACTGCAGTGTCCGTTGTGGCATGTGTGGCCTTTGAGTGGCTGTACTGCAAGCTGCTGAAGAAGGCAAACCCCATCAGCGACCTGTCCGCTGTGGTCACCGGCATCATTCTGGCCATGAACGTGCCCGTGGGCATGCCCATCGGCCAGCTCATCATTGGCGACCTGGTTGCCATCATCGTGGTCAAGCAGCTGTTCGGCGGCATTGGCATGAACTTTGCAAACCCTGCACTGGTGGGCCGTATCGTGCTGTTCATCAGCTTTGCCGGTTCCATGAACAATTGGGTGTTCCCCGATGCAGCGGTTGACCAGCTGTCCAGCGCTACCCCGCTGGCTGTGGCTGACACCAGCAAGCTGAGCCTGCTGGACCTGTTCATGGGCGTGCACGGCGGTGTTCTGGGCGAGACCTGCGCTCTGGCCATCCTGCTGGGCCTGATTTATATGGTGGCCACCAAGACCATCAGCATCGCCATCCCCGCTTCTTACATCGGCAGCATGTTTATCTTCTACCTGATCTCCACCGGCAGCCTGCACGGCGCACTGGTCGGCATCCTGTCCGGCGGCCTGATGTTCGGTGCTGTGTTCATGGCAACGGACTATGTCACCAGCCCCTTTACCCTGAAGGGCAAGCTGATCTACGGCCTGTGCCTGGGCATCGTCACCTTCGCCATCCGTCAGTGGGGCAGCTACGCCGAGGGCGTTTCCTTCGCGCTGCTGTTTATGAACCTGTGGGTCCCCTTTATCAACGATTGGACCCGTCAGACTCCTTACGGCTATGTTAAGCCTGCAAAGAAAGCAAAGGAGGGTGCTGGCAAATGAATAAGAATTCTTCCTGGGAGACCAGTGTAAAGCCTGTTGTTGTGCTGAGCGTGATCGCACTGATCGTCAGCCTGCTGCTGGCCATGGTCAACTCCTTTACGGCTCCCATCATTGAGGAAAACCAGAAGGCCGCAACGCTGGCTGCCTATGTGGACGTGATGCCCACCGTTTCCAGCGCCTCCGATCTGGACGAAGTGACCGACTACACCACCGAGAACATCACCGGTGCTGTAAAGGCCACCGACGGCTCCCTGGCCATCAAGGCTGAGGAAAAGGGCTTTGACGGCGGCATCCTGTCCGTCATCATCGGCTTCGACACCAACGGCACTGTCACCGGCATCTGGGTGGACGCTTCTACCCAGACCAAGGGCATCGGCAGCAACGTTGCCACCGACAGCTTCCTTGCTCAGTTCGATGGCATGGATGGCACCCAGAACATCACCCTGGGCCAGGGCTACGACGCATACAGCGGCGCAACCATTTCCTCTAAGGCTCTGTTTGCCGCCATCAACGATTGCATCAACTGCTACAACGAGTTGGCATAAAGGAGGTTGGTAAGAAATGGCAAGCGAAAACAAGTCCAAGGTAAGCATCCTTACCAACGGCATCATCAAAGAAAACCCCGTTCTGCGTCTGGTTCTGGGCACCTGCTCCTGCCTGGCTGTTACCACGGCAGTTTCCAGCGCGCTGGGCATGGGCGCAGCCTTCACCTTCGTGCTGGTGTGCTCCAACATCCTGATCTCGCTGCTGCGCAACGTGATCCCCGCTAAAGTCCATCTGCCCTGCTACATCGTCATCATTGCAGGCTTCGTGACCATCGTTCAGATGGTGATGCACGCCTACATGGACAGCCTGTACACCGCACTGGGCGTGTTCCTGCCCCTGATCGTTGTCAACTGCATCATTCTGGGCCGTGCCGAGATGTTTGCCTGCAAGAACAATGTGGTGGATTCCGCACTGGACGGCATCGGCATGGGCATCGGCTACACCCTTACCGTGGTGCTGATGGCCTCCATCCGTGAGATCCTGGGCAGCGGCACCTGGCTGGGCTTCCAGGTTCTGCCCGAGAGCATGGCCAAGATGAGCATTATGACCCAGGCTCCCGGCGCATTCTTCTGCTACGGCGTGCTGATGGCCGGCTGCGTCTGGCTGGAAGGCAAGCTGGATGCCCGCATCGAGCGCAAGAGCTGCTGCGACCTCGACAACCTGAAGAAGGAGGCAGAATAAGATGTTAGTCAAACTTGCTGCGATCTTCTTCAGCATGATCCTGGTGAACAACTACGTGCTGGTGAAGTTCTACGGTATCTGCCCGTTCCTGGGCGTTTCCAAGAAGCTGGATTCCTCCATTGGTATGTCCGGCGCTGTTATCTTTGTTATGCTGGTGGCAACGGCTGTCACCTTCCCCATCCAGATCTTCGTTCTGAACCCGGCTGACCTGGGCTACCTGCAGACCATCGTGTTCATCCTGGTCATTGCAGTGCTGGTGCAGTTCATCGAGATCTTCCTGAAGAAGTATGTTGTTGCACTGTACAATTCTCTGGGCGTTTACCTGCCCCTGATCACCACCAACTGCTGCGTGCTGGCCGTGACCATTCTGGTCGTGGACGACTACGGCGCAGACGTTGCTACCCTTGGCTTTGCCGCTGCCTACATTGAGGCTCTGGTCTGTGCCGTGGGTGCAGGTGTCGGCTTTATGCTGGCCATGGTCATGTTCAGCGGCGTGCGCAAGCGTGTGGAAGCCTGCGATCCCCCGGCACCCTTCAAGGGCCTGCCTATCACCCTGATCGCAGCAGCCATCACCAGCCTGTCCTTTATGGGCTTCGGCGGCCTCGTCGAAAACCTGTTCAACGTGACGCTGTAAGGGAGGAACAGGATTATGAATATTGTATCTGCTGTGATCCTCTGTACCATTGTGGGCGCGATCGGTGCCGTTGTTCTGGTGCTGGCCGCAAAGTTCATGGCGGTTGAGGAAGACCCCCGTATTGAAGAAGTTTCTGCCTGCCTGGCCGGTGCAAACTGCGGCGGCTGTGGCTACGCTGGCTGTGCCGACTACGCAAAGGCCGTTGTTATGGACGGCGTTCCCTGCGACAAGTGCGCACCCGGCGGCCCCAAGGCTGCTGCCGCCATTGCCAAGATCATGGGCGGTGAGGCAAGCGCCGTGGAGAAGAAGGCTGTGGTCCAGTGCCAGGGCAACTCCGAGCACTGCAAGCCCAGCTACGAGTACAAGGGCATCCAGACCTGCGCTGCTGCTGCCACCCTGTACGGCGGCCCCAAGACCTGTACCTTTGCCTGCATCGGCCTGGGCGACTGCACCAAGGTGTGTAAGTTCGATGCCATCCACATTGTGGACGGTGTGGCCAAGGTGGACAAGGACAAGTGCACCGGCTGTGGTGCCTGTGCCAACATCTGCCCCAAGCACGTCATTATGATCGACGCAGGCGGCCCCCGCAAGCCCGTGGTCATGTGCTCCAATCAGGATAAGGGTGCTGTGGCAAACAAGCTGTGCACCACCTCCTGCATTGCCTGCGGCATGTGCGAGCGCACCTGTAAGTTCGATGCCATCCACGTTGTGGACGGCGTGGCCCGTGTGGACTACGACAAGTGCAAGGGCTGCGGCATGTGCGCCCAGAAGTGCCCCAAGCACATCATCCTCTTCCCGCTGAAGGATGACCCCAATCCCCCCAAGCCCGTGGTGAAGCAGGCTCCGAAGCCCGCTGCCGCTCCTGCCGCTCAGGCAGAGCCCGCCGCAAAGGCTGAGGAGGCAAAGGCTCCCGAGGCCCCCAAGGCTGAATAAGCGGAACCCATTGTAATAGGGTAAAGCGCCCCCATTGCTCCTTTGAGTGATGGGGGCGCTTTTTGGTGAGGCACGCCCTCTCAGTCTCGCATTCGCTCGACAGCTCCCCCGAGGGGGGAGCCAACGCATCTGCAAGGGAAACGGGAGCTTTGGGCAGGCTTTTGGGCGGTAAATGCCGCTGAAGGTCGAGCCGCAATTGGCTCTCCCTTTGGGAGAGCTGGCAAAGCCGTCAGGCTTTGACTGAGAGGGTTCCGAAAACTTTTTTCAAAAAATCCCGAAAAAAAGTGAAAGAAATCTGCGTTTCATGTATTATAGAGAGTGAAACTGCGAATGTACAACACAAAACTGCGCGGTATATCAATGCGGCGGGCGGTGCGGATAAGTTAGACTGCACTACTCCCCGCAATATATTACGGCGGTTCATAACGTGCTGTATATCGCAGAATATTTTGTCTGAAAAGGGGAAGGAAAAATAAAATTTCACTATTGAAAATACTGGATATACATGCTATAATTACGATAATGGGTTTGTCTGGTAAAAATAACCTGCCGAGAGAAAGAAGGCCGACAAAGGTTGGATATCTTTTTCCTCGGCTTTGCCAAAAATACTATGATGCAGGGAGGGCTCCACTGTGCGGAAAAATCATCACGGAAAAAAAGATAGGCTAACGTGAAAAGAATGCGTAAAGTATCCCCCGGGCTCGTCTGCATCGTGCTGGGTGTGGTGCTCCTGCTGGCGGCGGGCGGCCTGTACGCCTACAACCGCTACGAGGATGCCCACGCCGGTGCCGAGGCCCAGACCGTGGTGGCCGACCTTCAGCAGAAGGTGGAGACCCCGGAACCGGAGGCAGAGAGCGGCCCCCTGGACCCCGAGCTCCCGGTGGTGGAGATCGACGGCAACGAATATGTGGGTGAGATCTCCATTCCCGCCATCGGCATTGACCTGCCGGTGATGAGCGAGTGGAGCTACCCCCGCCTGAAGATCGCCCCCTGCCGCCAGTTCGGCTCTTCCCGCACCGATGATCTGGTCATTGCGGCGCACAACTACGAGAGCCATTTCGGCAAGCTGACCTCCCTCACAGCGGGGGACAGCGTCACCTTCACCGATATGGACGGCATCGTAAATGAGTACGTCGTGAACAAGGTCGAAGTGCTTGACCCCCACAGTGTGGAGGAAGTGGAACACAGCGGCTACGCCCTGGTGCTGTACACCTGCACCTATGGCGGCAAGACCCGTGTCACCGTCTTCTGTGATCGTGCATCGTAAAAATCAAGGCTGAAAAAAAAAAAAGAAGCCCCGACATTCGTCGGGGCTTCTTTTTTACTATGTGGGAACTCCCTCCGTCATTGCTGACGCAATGCCACCTCCCTCTCAGAGGAAGGCTTTTCGCTGCCGTAAGGCTCCCTCCTAGAGGGAGCTGTCGCCGGAGGCGACTGAGGGAGTTACTGTTTTTTCCACCGCCGCATCACGCCCATGCCCAACGCATAGGGGCCGGTGTGCACGGCAATGGTGCAGCCGATCTGCAGCAGGACCACATTGCACTCGCAGGTGGGGTACTTGGCGCGCAGGGCGGCGCGGGTCTGCATCCAGAGCCGCTTGCCCTCGTCGGCATCGTAGCCGTAGCCCACCGTGATGCAGTAGTCATCGGGTGTGCCGTTGTGTTCGGCCAGATAGGTCATCAGCAGGTCGAGGGCCTTCTCAAAGCTCTTCTGGCGGCCGCGGGCCACACCAGCGGAGAAGATCTCGCCCTCCTTGAACAGGATCATGGGCTTGATGCCCAGAATATTGGCGGCACGGCCCGTGACTTTGCCGATGCGCCCGCCCTTGATGAGGTAGTCCAGATTACCCACCGTGAAGAAGATCTGGTTGGTGATCTTCTCCGCTTCCAGCCAGGTCACGGCTTCGTCCAGCGTACAGCCTGCATCCCGCATGGCCACCGCGTTTTCCACCACGATGGATTCGGTCACGGTGGCGGCGGTGCTGTCAATGACCTCGATCTTTGCGTCGGGGAAATCCTCCAGCACCAGCTCTCGGGCGTTGCGGGCACTGCCCACGCAGCCGCTCATCTTGCTGGTAAAGCAGATGCAGAGCACCGGGCGGCCCGCCTCGGCATGGGCCCGGAAGGCGGTCTCAAAATCCTCCAGAGAAGGCAGGCTGGTCTTGGGGTAGGCCGCGGGGTTATCTACCATGAACTGGTAGAAATCCCGCACGGCGATCTCCTTGCCTTCCTTGCGGTAGTGCTCACCGTCCAGCGAGACATAGAAGGGGATGATCTCAATATTCAGTGTTGCGGCCGTCTCAGGGGTCAGGTCACAGGCGCTGTCCGTGATGATATCAAACATAGTCACGCTTCCTTTTCAATGCGGCGGGTTCTGTGGCGCGGATCAGACGTTGTGATGGATGTAGGCCTCACGCTCGGCACCCACGGAGATGTAGGTGATCTTGCAGCCAATAGCCTTTTCCAGATACTCAACGTAATCGCGGGCTTCCTGGGGCAGATCCTCCCACTTGCGGGCGGCAGTGATATCGCAGTGCCAGCCGGGCAGATACTCCACCACGGGCTGTGCGGTGTCCAGAGCCATGCCCATGGGGAAGCGCTTGGTGATGGTGCCATCGGTCAGCTTGTAGCCGGTGACCATGGGGATCTTCTCCATGTAGTCCAGCACGTCCAGCAGGGTCAGGGCAACCTCATCGCAGCCCTGGCAGAACACGCCGTAGTGGCTTGCCACCAGGTCGATGGGGCCAACGCGGCGGGGACGGCCGGTGGCTGCACCGTACTCGTGGCCAGCCTCACGCAGGGCGTGCTTCTCTTCCTCGGTCATGGCCAGCTCAGTGACAAAGGGGCCGTCGCCCACGCAGGAGGAGTAAGCCTTCATCACGCCGATGCTGTTGGTCAGCTTATGGCCCGGGATGCCTGCGCCGATGGGGGCGTAAGCGCCGATGACGTTGGAGGAGGTGGTGTAGGGGTAGATGCCGAAGTCGATGTCGCGCAGAGCGCCCAGCTGGGCCTCGAACAGCACCTTCTTGCCGGCGGCATCTGCGTCAGCCAGATACTGGCCCACGTCGCAGATGTAATCCTTGAAGATGGCGGCATACTTCTCCAGCCATGCCCACATCTCGTCCACGCTGATGGGGGCGGAGTGGTAGCTGCCCTCCATCACCAGGTTCTTGGAATCAACCATGGTCACCAGGCGCTTCTTCACGCTGTCGTCCAGGTGGAGCAGGTCGCCCATGCGCAGGGTCTTCTTCATGTACTTGTCACCGTAAGTGTAGGCGATGCCGCGCTTGGTGGAGCCGAACTGTGCGCCGGTCTTGGCCAGGCGGGCCTCTTCCAGGCCGTCCTGATCGACATGGTAGGGCATGGTGATGGTGGCCCGGTCGGAGATCTTCAGGTTATCGGGGGTGATGGAAATGCCCTGCTCCCGCAGCTTGTTGATCTCGCCGTCCAGATGGTGCGGGTCGATGACCATACCGTTGCCCATCACGCAGACAACGTTGGGGCGCAGGATGCCGGAGGGCAGCAGGTTCAGCACGAACTTGCCGCGCTCGTTCTTCACGGTGTGGCCTGCGTTGTTGCCGCCCTGATACCGTGCAACGATGTCATACTCCTGGCTGATCAGATCGACCATGCGGCCCTTGCCCTCATCGCCCCAGTTGATACCCGTAATTGCAGTAAGCATAATAAATGACCTCTTTATCATTTTTTCAAAAGACAGCCTTTTCCGTGCACCTTGCCCGGGATACGCCACCTTGGGAATCTGTACCGCCCGCGGAAATGTCCGCAACAATACAATTATAGTATAGCACGAAACGCGGAACAAAAAAAGAGGGAAGAAATACTTTTCTCTCAATTATCCACAGGGCGCTCCTCTTCGTGATGCTGCTTTAGTTCTTCTTCCCCAGCTTGTGGACCGTGCCATCCGGCTCTTTGATCGAGGTGTTGTTCAGCTGGGCGCGCAGGCTGGCCTTTACGTCCGCAACATACTCCTGCCGCAGGGCCTGCTGCTCTGCCTTTTCGGCATCGGTCAGGCCGGTGGTCTTGCTCTTTTTTGCCAGCTCGTTGATACGGGCAATCTTCTCGTTTGTCATCGCAGTTCTCCTATTAGATAAAATGTGATATAATATGACCGGGATGCCTCTTCCGGCAGCTGCGGCTCTTTTGGCGAGGCAGCAGGAGGGAGCTATTTGAATCAAAGCAAGTATAACAAAGGATGAAACCGATGTCAAAACAGTTGAATTTTGCACAGCAGATGGACGAAGTGTTGAAAACGCTGGGGCCGCAGCGGCCAAAGCTGCTGCTCCACGCCTGCTGCGGGCCCTGTTCCAGCGCCGTGCTGGAAAAGCTGTGCCGGTATTTTGAGATCACGGTGCTTTACTATAACCCCAACACCTGGCCTGCCGAAGAATACTACCGCCGGGGCGAGGAGCTGAAAAAGTTCGTAGCGCAGGCGCACCCGCTGGGGGTCACGGTCATCGAGGACCACTACGATCCGCAGGAGTTCTACACGGCTGTGCAGGGGCTGGAAAACGAGCCGGAGCGGGGCGGGCGGTGCACCGTCTGCTACCGTTTGCGGATGCGCCGGGCGGCACAGTACGCAAAGGAGCACGGCTTTGATTGGTTCACCACTACGCTCTCCATCAGCCCCCACAAGGATGCTGCCCGCATCAATCAAATCGGGCAGGAGCTTGAAGCCGAATTCGGCATCAGGCACCTGCCCTCGGATTTCAAAAAGCAGAACGGCTACCTGCGCTCCCTCCAGCTCTCGGAGGAGTACGGGCTTTACCGTCAGGATTACTGTGGGTGTGAGTTCAGCGCAAAGGCGAGGGGATGAACCGCTCAGTCGCCTGCTGCTTGCCTCTCCTACCAGGAGAGGCGGCATTGCAAAGCAATGACGGAGAGATTTACTCCTCCCGCATTCTGGACACCAGAATTGCAAAGATGATCAGCCCCACACAGGGCACGATGTTGGTTGCCATACCAACAGCAAGACCAGCGCTTTCAGCTACCTTGCCGATGACCCAGGGCATCAGGATCGCGCCGCTGGATGCCACCGGCAGCATGATGCCCATGCTGGTCACGGTGGTCATTTTACCGGCGCTGGCCACGGCTGTGGGGTTCATACCGGCCATGGAGAAGGCAAAGGCGAACAGCAGCAGGATGGCAGGCAGCTGGCTGTGGGTCTGCATCATGGCAAAGTAGAAGGCAGTGCAGAAAACCGCCATAAACACCATGGCCTTGCGGGGCTGTTTGAGTGGGAACACAAAGGCGATGAGCAGGCGGCCGATCAGGGTGGCACCCCACATCACGGTGACGGTATAGGCCGCCAGCGTGCCTGCAATGATGCCGCTGTCCTTGAAGTAGGTGACCATCCAGCCCACAACGCTCTGCTCGGCGGCGTTCTGGCAGAACAGCAGGCCGGTGAGCAGCCAGAAGCGGGAGGAGCGCAAAAAGCTCCAATCGGTGACAGCTTCTTTGGCCTTGGCGCGGCCTGCCATGGGGGTGAACAGGTATACCAGCCAGAGCACCAGACCCAGCGCCGCCAGTGCCAGAACGGCCAGCGTGGTGCTGACCCTGGCCGCGGCAGAGATCAGAAAGGGGCAGAGCAGGGCACCGCAGGCGTAGCAGGCGTGCATGGTGTTCATGCCCCGGGTGCGGTCTGCAGAGTTTCCGCTGACAAGGATGGTGCAGGTGTTCAGGACACTGCCCTTGGCAATGCCCACAATGAAGAAGGCCAGCGCCAGCAGAATGGGCAGGCCGGTCAGGCCCATCAGGCCGTAGCCCACCGCATAGCCGATGGTCAGCAGCAGGACGCTGGGCTTCATGCCCATTTTTCCCACCAGCGCACCGGCCAGCAGGCCCGCCAGCAGGTTGCCGATGCTCAGCAGGCTGAGCAGGGTGCCGGTCATGCCGTAGGCAAAGCCGTATTCCTCCTGCAGCAGGCTGACCACCACACCGCTGGAAATGGTGCAGATGCCGCTGAAAAAGAAGGTGACGAAGCCCGCGTTCCGCAGGCGGGTGTTCCGTTGTTCCATGGGATTCTCCTTGCAGTATTCGGGGGGCGCAGTGCCCGTAGTTGCTTTTATTAAAGCATATTCTGGTCAGAAAGCAAGGGCTGTTGAGCCAGCAGAAGCAAAATCAGCGCCCAGTGGAGGCACCCTGCCGTTCGTTCGGTGGGGCGCTTCTGTATTTTATTTTGCGTCTTCTATTGACAAAGATCGAATCGTGCGTTATGATATTGTACGGAATCGAACAGTTCTAAAGAAAACAATCCTGTCACAAACAATTCAAAAGGGAAACCATTATGCACGATGAAAGCAAAAAACAGCCCTGCTGCAACCCCCCATGGGAGCCGCCGCAGGTCATCCCGGCACAGGTGCGCCGGGTGAACAACCTGATCTTCCGCAAGATCAACCAGTTCCACCGGGAGAACAACGTGGACAACGTGACCCCCATGCACGACTGGATCATGAGCTACCTCTACTGGCACAAAAATGAGGCCGTATACCAGCGCGATATCGAGCGGGAGTTCTCCATCACACGCTCGACCGTGACGAACATCCTGCAGCTGATGGAGCGCAAGGGCTACATCGAGCGCCAGAGCGTGCCGCAGGATGCCCGGCTCAAACGGCTGATCCTGACGGAAGAGGGGGGCCGCGTCCATGAAAAGACGATACTCTCCCTGCACCAGACCGATGAGTTTGTGGCCGGATTGCTGACGGAAGAGGAAAACGCAGAGCTTCTGCGGTTGTTGAACAAGCTGCGCAAGGGGCTGGAATGACCCCTGCAAATAAACTTCAGGAGGATTACAACAGATGATCAAAAAACTTGTGTCACATCTGGGCGAGTACAAGCGCGCCGCGATCCTGACACCGATCCTATCTGCTCTGGAAGCCATCATGGATGTGCTGCTGCCCACCATCATGGCCTTTATCATTGACCAGGGCATTGAAAAGGGCGATATGAACGCCGTTATCAAGTACGGCCTGCTCACCTTCCTGGTGGCGGCCATTGCCCTGCTGCTGGGCTTGCTGGCCGGCAGGTTTGCCGCTACGGCATCCACCGGCTTTGCGGGCAACCTGCGCGATGCGATGTATGAGAATATCCAGCATTTCTCGTTCTCCAACATCGACAAGTATTCCACGGCCGGTCTGGTCACCCGCATGACCACCGACGTGACCAACCTGCAGAACGCGTTCCAGATGATCGAGCGCATGTGCGTGCGTGCCCCCGTCCATCTGGTTTTCGCGCTCATCATGGCCTCCATGATCAGCCGCTCGCTGACCATGGTGTTCCTGGTGGCGATCGTGTTCCTGGTGGCAGTGCTGGCAGGCATCATGGTCCCCACCTTCGGCATCTTTGATAAGGTGTTCAAGAACTACGATAACCTGAACGCCTCCGTGCAGGAGAATGTCTCGGCCATCCGCGTGGTCAAGAGCTTTGTCCGGGAGCACTTTGAGAACGAGAAGTACACCAAGGCCTGCGAGAGCCTGTACAAGCAGTTCGTCCACGCCGAGAGCCGCCTGAGCTTCAACAATCCCGCCATGCTGGTCTCTGTGTACGGCTGCAACATCGCCCTGAGCTGGTTCGGCGCACATTACGTCCTGAACGGTGCGATCACCACCGGCCAGCTGAACGCCCTGTTCGGTTACATTATGAACATCCTGATGGCCCTGATGATGCTGAGCATGGCTTTTGTGATGATCGCCATGTCCGCCGCTTCCGCCCGCCGTATCGTGGAGGTGCTGGACGAGACCACCGACCTGCCCCCGGCAAAGCAGCCGGTGCAGCAGGTGGCAGACGGCAGCATTGAGTTTGACCACGTTACCTTTAAGTATAAGCACGGCTCCGGCCAGCCTGTCCTGAACGATGTCACCTTCAGCATCCGGCCGGGCGAGACGCTGGGCATCATCGGCGGCACCGGCAGTGCAAAATCCAGCCTGGTGCAGCTGATCCCCCGCCTGTATGATGCCGAGACCGGCTCTGTCAAGGTGGGCGGCGTGGACGTTAAGGATTACAGCCTGGATGTCCTCCGCCGGGAGGTCTCCATGGTGCTGCAGAAGAACGTTCTGTTCAGCGGCACCATCCTCGACAACCTGCGCTGGGGCGATGAGAACGCCAGCGAGGAAGAGTGCATCCGGGTGGCCAAGCTGGCCTGCGCCGATGAGTTCATCGAGCGCTTCCCTGATAAGTACAATACCTGGATCGAGCAGGGCGGCTCCAACGTGTCCGGCGGCCAGAAGCAGCGCCTGACCATTGCCCGCGCGCTGCTGCGCAAGCCCAAGGTGCTGATCCTGGACGACAGCACCAGCGCCGTGGATACCGCCACCGATGCCAAGATCCGCAAGGCCTTCCGGGAGGAGATCCCCGGCACCACCAAGATCATCATTGCACAGCGCATCTCCTCCGTGCAGGATGCAGACCGCATCCTGGTGCTGGACAACGGCCAGATCAACGGCCTGGGCACTCACGAGGAGCTGCTCAAGACAAACAAGATCTATCAGGAAGTTTACAACAGCCAGACCCAGGGCGGCGGCGATTTTGACAAGCAGGGAGGTGAGCAGTAATGGCACAGGTGAAAGAAGTAAAGGGCCCCGGCCCCCGTAGGATGGGCGGCCCCAAGCCGAAGGTCGAGAACCCGGGCAAGCTGCTCAAGCGGATCATGGATGAGGTGTTCAAGCACTATCTGCCCCACTGCATCCTTGTGCTGGTCTGCATCATCGTCAGCGCGCTGGCAAATGTGCAGGCAAGCCTCTTCCTCAAGACCCTGATCGATGATTACATCGTCCCCATGACCAGGCAGGCCACGCCGGACTTCGGCCCGCTGGTAGGCGCATTGATGCGCATCGGCTGCATCTACGCCATCGGCGTGCTGGCCGCATGGCTCAACGCCCGCATCATGGTCAACGTGACCCAGGGCACCCTGCGCAACCTGCGCGTCCAGCTTTTCACCCACATGGAAAGCCTGCCCATCCGGTATTTTGACTCCCACCCCCACGGCGATATCATGTCGGTGTACACCAACGATGTGGACACCCTGCGCCAGATGATCAGCCAGAGCATCCCCCAGCTGGTGTCCAGCGCCATCACCATCGTGTCCGTGTTCACCAGCATGTGCCTGATGAGCTGGCAGCTCACCGTTGTCACCATGCTGATGGTGGCCCTGATGCTGTTCTGCTCCAAGAAGATCACTGCCATGAGCGGCAAGTACTTTGTGGCACAGCAGAAGGATCTGGGCAAGGTGAACGGCTACATCGAAGAGATGATGGAGGGCCAGAAGGTCGTCAAGGTGTTCACCCACGAGCAGAAGGCTCTGGACGGCTTCCGGCAGCTGAACGATAAGCTGAAGGAAAGCGCCAAGCAGGCCAACAGCTACGCCAACATCATCATGCCCGTTACCGCACAGCTGGGCAATATCAGCTATGCAGTCTGTGCTCTGGCAGGCGCGGCCATGGCCGTTGGCAATGTCGGCGGCATGACCCTGGGTACCGTGATGGCTTTCCTGAGCCTGAACAAGAGCTTCAATATGCCCATCAGCCAGGTGTCTATGCAGGCCAACAGCGTGATCATGGCACTGGCCGGTGCAGAGCGTATCTTCAAGATGATGGACGAGACCAGCGAGACCGATGAAGGCTATGTCACCCTGGTCAACGTCAAGTATGGCAAGGATGACGAGCTGGTGGAGACCACCGAGCGCACCGGCATCTGGGCCTGGAAGCATCCCCACCACGACGGCACCACCACCTACCACAAGCTGGCGGGTGACATCACCTTTACCGATGTCGATTTTGGCTATGTGCCTGAAAAGACTGTTCTGCACGGGATCAACCTCTATGGCCGCCCGGGCCAGAAGATCGCCTTTGTCGGCTCCACCGGTGCCGGCAAAACGACCATCACCAACTTGATCAACCGCTTCTACGATATCGCAGACGGCAAGATCCGGTATGATGGCATCAACATCCGCAAGATCAAAAAGGACGACCTGCGCCGCTCTCTGGGCATCGTGCTGCAGGATACCCACCTGTTTACCGGCACGGTCATGGAGAACATCCGCTATGGCCGCCTGGATGCCACCGATGAGGAGTGCATTGCCGCCGCAAAGCTGGCCAATGCCGATGGCTTTGTCAAGCGTCTGCCCGATGGCTACAACACCATGCTGACCAACGACGGCGCAAACCTGTCGCAGGGGCAGCGCCAGCTGCTGGCCATTGCCCGCGCCGCGGTTGCCGATCCCCCGGTGCTGATCCTGGACGAGGCGACCTCCTCCATTGATACCCGCACCGAGGCGCTGGTCCAGCGGGGCATGGACGGCCTGATGTATGGCCGCACCAGCTTTGTCATTGCCCACCGTCTGTCTACCGTCCGCAATGCAGACTGCATCGTGGTTCTGGAGCAGGGCCGCATCATCGAGCGCGGCAGCCACGACGAGCTGATCGCCAAGAAGGGCAAGTATTACCAGCTCTACACCGGTAATCTGGCTGAAAATTAAAGAAAAATCGTAAAAAACGGAGCCGCTGTACAAAATGATGTGCAGCGGCTCCGTTTATTTTCAATTTGTTCAAATTCCTCACAAAGAAACTCCATTTTTATCCTGTACAATAAGGGTGCAGTCAGGGAGGAACAGAAAAACAACCTCCCAAGATGCCATGCAGGCAATGAAAACCGCGCATCTCCGGCAGAAACCGGGCGGCGCGGCCCCTTTAAAAAACACTGTCCCCTGCTGATGCGAGGCAATAGCCAAGGCAGCGGACAGACTACCAACCATCTCCTGACAGCCGCAAATGTTTGGGAGTTCTCATACACAGCCAGCGCCGCTTTCTCCTCCTTTCCACGGCGCTGGCTGTTTTTGTTCGGTTCCCGCCGCCATCTCAGCGGCAGGGGGCTATCCGATCAGCGCGTTCAGCTCAGATTCCTTTAATCTGGGCAGAGAGGAGACAGGAAGCATCATTTTCTCCATCCGATACAAGACCAGAGCGGGGCTCTGGTCTTTTTTTGCGGCAGAAGCCATAACGCTGCGTGTAAAGGCGAGAATCCTGTCCTTTTTGTAGAAAAAGATCAGCTGCACATGGCCGGTGAACAGGGCAAACAGGGCTGTGCGCAGCTCCCGGGAGCCGAAGAGGAGGAGCAGGTCGCTCTCCTCTAAAAAGAGAACGTCTGCCCGGTCAAGAAACTGCAGGGCGGTCTGGCACAGGGCCTCCCGCTGCGGCCAGTAGGGCGCGGCCTGCGCCAGCCGGGGAAGATAGCAGCAGAGCGCCCCGGCATCCCGGGCGGCGGCAAGGGCCTCGAGGTGGGCCAGCCGCAGGGGGCTGTCCACCAGCCCGGCGGAGGAAAAGCAGAAGGCAGAGGCTCCCCGGAACGGGGCGGCCTCCAGCTGCTCCGGCCCAAGGGCCAGCCCGGCGGTGTGGGCACGGTAGGGCAGAGCGGTGTCTGCTCCGGTGAACACCACCGGCGTGGGGAAGGCATCCGTGAAGCAGAGCAGGGAGCAATCCACACCATCCCGGGCAAGCTGGGCCGCCAGCTTGCGGCCAAAGGGGTCGGCTCCCAGCTGGGCCAGCAGAGCCGCCTGTCCGCCCAATGCGGCGTACCGGCGGCAGAAGCCTGCACCCCAGCCGCCGGTCTGCGCCCGGAACGTCTCCGTCAGCTCCGGAGCCGTGGCAGCGTTCAGCTCCAGCCAGACTTCGCCCAGACACAAAACGGACATGTGCACCCCTCCCTCCGCAAATAAAAATCGGGTTACAGTATACACGATTTGCCCACCGGATGCAACCGATCCGGGGCGAACCTCTACGCCCGTGGTCAGGGTGCAGACAAGTTCCGCGGCGTGTATGACAACACCGAGATCTTCCACAAGCTGGCTGAGCTGACCGATGTGCAGTAATTGACCAGACCCTTTGTACCCCAAAGCCCTCCGGGACGAGACGCACCGGAGGGCTTTTTGTGTAGGCCGGAATTGTGCACCCCGCCAAAAATCTGCCCCGCGAATTGGGAAAGATGATGGGAGTTGTGGTTGCAATGGGCCGGAAAAAGGCATATAATAAGACCATCAACAGAGTAAGGCCATGCGCGTTAAGTGCCGCATCAACGGGGAGTTGTGCTGCGGACGAAGGTAAGACCCGCGGTGCATGGCCTGCATCCCGCTGCTGCATGGACTTGGGTGCAGATGGGGCCGTCTGCGGCCCCGTCTGGATGTGAACCGTTGAATCACGCCCTCCTTTGTGCGGTTTGTCACAGGGGAGGGCGTTTTGCATTGCCCGCCCCGCGGTTCCCGAAACAGGGGAGGACAATTGATATGAATCATTCCAAAAATTCCGTCCGCAAGCTCACCATGCTGGCCCTGCTCACTGCCATGAGCATCGTGTTTGCCCGGGTGCTGAGCATTTCCACCGGCTTTGTCCGGTTCAACCTGGGCAGCCTGCCCACCCTGCTGGCCGCTGTGCTGTTCGGGCCGGTGGAGGGCTTTGCCGTGGGTGCAGTGGCCGATATGATCGGCGGCACCCTTTCCGGCTACGCCATCAATCCGCTGATCACGCTGGGGGCTGGCTCCATCGGCCTGACGGCGGGCCTTCTCTGGCGCGCCCTGCCCAACCTGCGGCTGGGCCTGCGCACCCAGATCAGCGTGTTTGCCGGCCATGCGGTGGGCTCCATTGTCATCAACTCGCTGGCACTCCACCTCTTCTATAACTATCCGTGGAGCGTGCTGGTGACCCGCATTCCCAACGCGCTGGTCCTGGCGGCGGTGAACACCGTGCTGGTGCGCCTGCTGCTGGAAAACAAAACGATCCGAGGCATTGCACAATGAACTATGAAGAAGCACTGAACTATATCCACGCCGTCCAGTGGGTGGGGCACAAGCCGGGCCTGACCCGCACCCGGACCCTGCTGGCCGCACTGGGGAACCCGCACAAGCAGCTGAGATTCATCCATGTGGCGGGCACCAACGGCAAGGGCAGCACGGCGGCCATGCTGGCCTCCTGCCTGCAGGCGGCGGGTTACCGGGTGGGCCTGTATACCTCGCCCTTTATCAACCGGTTCAACGAACGCATTCAGGTAAACGGCCAACAGATCCCGGACGAGGCGCTGGTGCGGCTGGTGGAGCGTGTGAAGCCCGCTGCCGATGCCATGACCGATATCCCCACCGAGTTCGAGATCATCACGGCGTTGGGGATGCTCTGGTTCGCTGAGACGAAATGCGACATCGTGGTGCTGGAGGTGGGCCTGGGCGGCACGCTGGATTCCACCAACGTCATCGACCCGCCGGAGTGCGCGGTCATCACGGCGCTGGGTATGGATCATGTGAAGGAGCTGGGCCCCACCCTGGCCGATATCGCGTCGGCCAAGGCGGGCATCATCAAGCCGGGCAGTCCGGTGGTGAGCTATGGCGGTGTGCCCGAGGCCGATGCCGTCATCGCCCGTGCGGCGGCAGAGCGGCACGCGCCGCTGACCGTGGTAGATCTCAGCAGGCTGACCATCGAGGACGGGGATCTGGATGCTGTCACCTTTGATTTTGACGGCCTGAACGGCATCCGCCTGCCCCTGATCGGCAGCTATCAGCCCCGGAACGCCGCCACGGCCATTACGGCCCTGCGGGTGCTGCGCAGCCGGGGCTGGAACATCCCGGACAGTGCCATCCGTGCCGGTCTGGAACAGGTGCGCTGGCCGGGCCGGTTCGAGCTGCTGCGGCATTCGCCCGCCTTTTTGCTGGATGGCAGCCACAACGCCCACGGAATGCGGGCCACCGTGCAGAGCCTGCGGGATCGCTTTCCGGGGCAGAAGTTCGTGTTCCTGCTCAGCATCATGGCGGATAAGGATGTGGACGAGATGCTGGCACTGCTCCTGCCGCTGGCCGGGCAGTTCGTCACCGTGGCGGCCCATACCCCCCGCGCCATGCCCGCCGAGACGCTGGCCGAACAGATCCGCGCCCGGGGCGGCAGGGCCGAGCCTGCTTCCACCATTGAAGCCGGTGTGGCCCGGGCGGTCGCCCTTGGGGGCACCGGCCCCGTGTGCGCGCTGGGCACGCTCTACTTCTCCGGCGATGTGCGGAAAGCGTTTGCAAAATTGAACCAGTAAAGAAGAGGGGCTGCGGCACACGGGAAAAACCGGTGCAGCAGCCCCCTTTTTGCGGATTGGCTTACAAAAAAATGCCCCGCTGTTTTGTGATGCACAGAACAGCGGGGCAATATCATTTATGGGGCGGGAATGTGCTCAGGAGATGCGCTTCGGCTCAGGCCTTGCCTGCGCAGCCGAACAGCTCGATCTTCTCCTTGCACTTGTCAACGATGGCCTGAGCGCCGGGAGCCAGCAGCTTGCGGGGGTCGAAGCCCTTGCCCTGCTGATCCTTGCCAGCCTCGATGTACTTGCGGGTGGCCTCAGCAAAGACCAGCTGGCACTCGGTGTTGATGTTGATCTTGGAAACGCCCAGGCTGATGGCCTTCTGGATCATCTCGTCGGGGATGCCGGTGCCGCCGTGCAGGACCAGAGGAATGTTGTTGGTAGCCTTGTGGATGCGGTCCAGAGCCTCAAAGTCCAGGCCCTTCCAGTTGGCGGGGTAAACGCCGTGGATGTTGCCGATGCCGGCAGCCAGGAAGTCGATGCCCAGATCGGTGATCTTTGCGCACTCAGCGGGGTCTGCGATCTCGCCAGCGCCCACAACGCCGTCCTCAACGCCGCCGATGGAGCCGACCTCGGCCTCGATGCTCAGGCCCTTGGAGTGTGCCAGAGCGACCAGCTCCTTGGTCTTTTCCACATTCTCCTCGATGGAGTAGTGGCTGCCGTCGAACATGATGGAGGAGAAGCCGGCCTCAACGCAGGCCTTGCAGCCCTCGTAGGTGCCGTGGTCCAGGTGCAGGGCAACGGGAACAGTGATGCCCATGGTCTCCACCATGGAGCTGACCATGGCGGCAACGGTCTTGAAGCCGGTCATGTATTTTCCTGCGCCCTCAGAGACACCCAGGATAACGGGGCTCTTCATTTCCTCGCAGGCGGTCAGGACTGCCTTGGTCCACTCCAGATTGTTGATGTTGAACTGGGGCACACCGTAGTGGCCATCGCGTGCCTTGATCAGCATTTCGGTTGCATTTACCAACATTATTCATTACCTCCGCAAAATCATTTTGGGGTGAAAAAGCCGTTTTGGATACAAGATTGCGCATCCTTTAACGAACCTAAGGGTAGTATACCCCAATTACAGGATAAAATCAAGGCGGTTCCCGCGGCGTTTTCAACACAAATTCACATTGGGCATTTTGATGTTGGAGATTCTGGCAAAAACCACTGGATCTCCCTTCAAAAATTGTCATAATTCCGACTTGAATTTTACAAAAAGTACGGCGGGAAGTTTGCATGTCGAACCTGGGAGGTTGAAAACTCGGTGGAAACTGTGGAATTCCACCTGGAAAGTGGGCGTACAAACTTGATTTTTGAACATTTTCCACCGGGTTTTCAACATGTGGAAAAATTTGAGCCGAATTACCGATTGTATAGCCTGCTGAATGTGGAAAACTTTTGCCTTCGGCAAACATTGCGAAGAATGCCGGGGTATGCTATACTTTAGAATGTATCAGTGTCAAAATATAGTAAAACTGAAACAGAACGAAACCATGGCGCGGCTCAAACGGCCCGCCTTGCCATAGAATGGAAGGAGAACACATCAATGGACGAACAGAAAATGCCGCGCCGCCCCCGCCGCAGCAGCACGGAGGAGCAGCCCAGGAATGAGAGCCTGGTCTACGGCAAAAACCCCGTGACCGAGCTGCTCAAGAGCGGTTCCGGCGTGGATACCGTGCTGATCGCGGAGGGCATGGCCCCCGCCGTGGCAGCTTACTATACCGCCATGGCCAAGGAGGCCGGGGCCACGGTCAAGCGGGTGCACCCCAACAAGCTGCGCCTGATGACCGGCACCGAGAGCCACCAGGGCGTGGCTGCCTTTGCCAGCGAGATCGAATATGTGACCGTGGAGGACCTGCTGAACGTTGCCAGAGAGAAGGGGGAGCCCCCTTTCCTGGTGCTGAGTGACGGCATCGAGGACCCCCATAATCTGGGCGCGGTGATGCGCTCTGCTCTGCTGTGCGGAGCCCACGGCATCGTCATCCCCAAGCGGGGCGGCGCGTCCGTGACCCCCACCGTTATCAAGTCCAGTGCCGGTGCGGCCGAGCGCCTGCCTGTGGCCCGCGTGGCCAACATCGGCGAGACCATCCGCCGCCTGAAGGATCAGGGGGTGTTCGTCTACTGTGCCGATATGGACGGCGTGCCCCTGCGCAAGAACAACCTGACCGGCCCCATCGCACTGGTGCTGGGCAGCGAGGGCAGCGGTGTATCCCAGCTGGTGAAAAAGCTCTGCGATGGTGTGGTGCGGCTGGATATGGCCGCTCAGGGCACCGGTGTGGACAGCTTCAATGTCTCGGTGGCGGCTGGCATCATCCTGTACGAGATCCAGAGCCAGCGCGCCGCAGAGTAAGAAACAGCGGCCAGACCGCCGTGACCAGAACAGGGAGGGACTAGGATGCCAAAGGATGATAAGCGCAAAGAGCTGACACAGGAAGAGATCGATGCGCAGAACGAGAAGTTCCGCACGTTTTTCAGCACCAGCGTGGCACAGGTGCCCGAAGAGATGAAGCGCCGCGATGAGGAAAAGGAGAGCACCGGCAGCCTGCTGGGCAAGCTCTTTCACCGCGAAAAGGACAAAGAGGAGCCTGCCGCCGCCCCGGCTGTGCAGAATGAGCTGCCGCCCACGGGTGAGATCGTGCTGGGCCATGAGGAAGAAGCCGAGGCCGGCCTGGAGCTGGCATTGGAGCCCGAAGAGCTGGAGGAAGCAGAGCCTGTGGCTCTGCCCACCGCGCCGGAAGCCCCCGCAGCGCCGAAGCCGGAACCCCGGCCCGCACCCCAGCCCGAGAAAAAGCCGGAGCCGCCCCGCCGCCGGGAACCCCTGACCCCGCAGGAGCAGCAGGAGGATGCAGAGATGGCCGAACTCAAGGCCATGCTCTATGGCACCCCCAAGCCCGCCCCGGTGGAGGAGGTGCAGGATGCCCCCGAAGAGGTGCTGGCCGTGGAGCCGGAAGCTCCCGCAGCGCCTGAGGGCCCGGCCATCCCCATGGTGTTTGCCGAGGATCAGTCGGTAAAGCAGGCGAAGTCTGCCCCGGAAGCCGCGCCAGAGGTTGAGCCGGAACCGGAAACGGCTTTCCAGTTCTTTGGCAAGGGCGCGGACGAGAACGAGCCGCAGGCCCCTACCCGCACCGAGGCCCCCAGCAAGGACGACAGCATGAGCCTGCCGCTGATGGGGCTGGAAGAGGACGAAGCACCCGCCCGGCCTGCCGCCCCGGCAGGGGAGGCCCCGGCCCAGCCTGCTGAGAAAGCGGCCCCTGCCGCGCCGGAGGCTGAGGAAAAGCCTGAAGAGGAAGCCGAGCCGGAAACGCCCGAGCAGGTGGGGGAGAAGCTCCGCCGGATGGGCGCGGAGCTGACGCTGCGGTGTGTGCTGGAGGGCATCCTTGCCGTGGTACTGCTCCACTTTGGCCTTGTTGCCGAGGGGCTGCTGGCCCCTGTGGCCTCCCTTGACCCCGTGATCGCCCCGGCGGCGTTCTATGCCGCCAACCTGCTCTTTCTGGCCGGTGCGCTGGTTGTGGGCTGGCCTGTCCTGCGGGATGGCCTGCAGGGCCTCAAGGGCCGCCCCAGTGCAGACACCATGCCGGCGCTGGCTGCCTGCGGTGCGCTGGTGCAGGCTGCGGTCGCCCTGCTCAACGCCCAGAGCTATCAGAACTCCAGCTGGACGCTGCTTTCCGGCGTGGCCGCACTGGGCCTGTTCCTGGCCCTGCTGGGCAGCCGTGTCCTGCTGACTGCCGTCAGAAACGGCTATGACCTTGCCGCCCGATCCCCTGAGGGGCTGCAGGGCGCATTCCGTGTCCGGGATAAGGACCTGATCCGGGTGCTGGCCCGGAGCCTGGATCAGAAAGACCCCTGGGTGCTGCTCAGCCGCCCTGTCCAGTGGGACGAGGCGCTGGTGGAGCAGAGCTTCGGGGAGCGCGCCAGTGAGCGCCGCGCCCGCAAGACGGCCCTGATCCTGCTGGGTGCCGCCGTGCTCAGCGGGCTGGTGTTCCTGCTGTTTGGCGGCGGGCCCAACGGCATGGCCGCAGCCCTGACCTCCATGCTCTGCATGGGTGCACCGCTGTCCTCCACCCTGGTTGCGGGCATCGCTTCTCTGCGCCTGCAAAAAAACGCAGCCGCCGCCGGTGCCGTGGTGCCCGGCTGGGCTGCCATTGAGGAGCTGGGCGGCGTGGATACTGTGCAGGTGGATGCCGACGAGCTCTTTACCGCCGACAGCGTGAATCTGGAGGATATCCGCATCTTCAAGGGCGGCCGCATCGACCGCGCCATCCTCTATGCGGCCAGCATCCTCAACCACAGCTGTGAGACCCTGCGGGGCCTGTTCCGCCAGATCATCGAGGACCGCACCGAGATCCTGTACCCTGTGAAGGATCTGGAGGTCCACCACGGCCTTGGCTTTGCTGCCTGGTGCGATAACAACCGGGTGCTCATCGGCAACCGGCTGTACATGGAGCGGGAGGGCGTGCCCCTGCCTGAGCAGGAGTACGAGGATGAGCACTCCCAGAACGGCGCGCTGCAGATCCTGTATCTGGCTGTTTCCGGAAGCCTGCACGCCATGTTCGTGCTCCATTATGTGGGCGGCCGCAACGCCGCCCGCGGTCTGGAGGTGCTGCAGCGGGAGAACATCCGCCTGCTGGTCACCTGTGAGGACCCCAGCCTGACGGCCCGCCACATCACCGAGGCTTACCATCTGCCCGAGGGGATGATCACTCTGCTGGATCAGGAGCAGTGCAGCGCGCTGACCCCTGCCCAGCCGGACGAGACCGCCCGCTGCTGTATGCTGCATGATAAAGGTTTTGCCAGCCTGATCGGCGGTCTGCGCGCGGCGGAAAAGGCCCAGAACGCCGAGACGAGCGCCACCACGGTGCAGATGGTCTCGGTCTGGTTCTCGGTGGTCATCGGTGCTCTGCTGACCTACGCAGGCAGCATCGGCACCCTGTCGGTGGCCGCTGTCCTGATGTATCAGGCGGCATGGAGCGCTTTGAGCATTGCGGTCTGCGCTCTGAAACAGCATAACTGAGAAATGTTCTTAAAATAAATAGGAATTATTCTTGATTTCAATTCGGAACTCTGGTATAATCAGTGCAGAAGGAACGCCCCGGCGGTCACCGGCGGCGAAATGATACACCGCACAAACAAAAGGAGAGCATGAATATGGAACTCAAGGGTACCAAGACCGAGAAAAACCTGTGGGAAGCCTTTGCAGGCGAGAGCCAGGCCCGCAACAAGTATACCTTCTTCGCCAGCGTGGCCAAGAAGGAGGGCTATGAGCAGCTGGCAGCGATCTTTGAGGAGACGGCTGCCAACGAGAAGGAGCACGCCAAGATGTGGTTCAAGGCCCTGAACGGCGGCTCCATCCCCGATACCATGACCTGCCTGGAAATGGCAGCCGGCGGCGAGCACGACGAGTGGACCGAGATGTACCCCCGGATGGCCGCAGAGGCCAAGGAAGAGGGCTTTACCCAGCTGGCTGCCCTGTTCACCATGGTGGCGCAGATCGAGAAAGAGCACGAGGAGCGCTACCGTGAGCTGGCCGAGAACCTGAAGAACGGCAAGGTTTTTGCCCGGGAAGAGCAGCAGGTCTGGCAGTGCCGGAACTGCGGCTACACCTATATCGGCAAGTCGGCTCCCCTGAAGTGCCCGGTCTGTGCACATCCCCAGAGCTACTTTGAGCTGAAAAAGCACAATTATTGATCCTGTCCGGAACGCCGCAGCTCCCACGCCGGGACTGCGGCGTTCTTTTTGCACAAAATTTTCCGGAAAAACTGGTATAGTCCACGAAATCGGGTGCGAAAGCACAGCACTTTGGGCGAAAAACTTGACCCACATTGGCCGGACGTGTAAAATAAATCAATAGTGAGAAAAATCATGGACGCGAAATTTTTCCATGTGTGCGGCATTCCTTTGATCCCATGGGATGAAACAAGGAGGGAAGTTCGACCCAATGAAATGGAAATTCCAAACCGCGGGGCGGCTTCTGGCCCTGCTGGCTCTGAGCGGGGCCCTGCTGGCTGCCCCTTTGCCCGCGCAGGCCGCGCCCGGTGTGCTGACAGGCCTGACCGGAACCGGCTCCAAGCTGGAACTGGAGCTGACCGAGATGGAGCTGGAGATCACCGATGATGACCCCCGCCCCAAGGGCTACCTGTACACCAGCGGACAGAGCGATTATTACTTCATCGTCTGGATGAGCAGCAACTCCAATGTTGCCACGGTGGATGGCGACGGCAAGGTGACGGGCCGCAATGCGGGCACTGCCATCATCACCGCCATCTCCGACCACGGCGAACGTGCCGCCTGCAAGGTGACCGTGACCCGCAAAAATGAAGAAGCAGCCAGAAAAAAGCCCACGCTGGACACCACCAGCCTGAGTCTTGTGCTGCAGTACAATGACCTGCACCCCACCCACCAGCTCCAGCTGACCAACAGCGATCACTCCTTCCTCTATGTCTACCAGTGGATGAGCAGCAACCCTGAGGTTGCCACAGTCAGCGACAAGGGCCTTGTCACGGCTCAGGCGGCGGGCACCACCACCATCACGGCAATGGTCTCCAACGGCCAGGCTTTGCGGTGCAGCGTCACGGTGACTTCGGATATCGGCAAGGTGACCTTGAACAAGAGTGACCTGCTGCTCCGCACCGTGGGCACCCAGGAGCGCCTGACGGCCACCGTTGCGGTGGAGGGCGGCGGCAGTGTGCCCATTACATGGGTCAGCAGCAACCCGGGTGTCGTTACCGTGGATGCGGATGGCGTGGTGACCGCCATTGCCGATGGAGAAGCCAAGGTCACGGCCCTTTCGCCCGCCGGACGCTTTGACGTGTGCAGCGTTGTGGTGGGCATGGCGGCGGAGAAGTACGAATCTGAAGCCGACCTTGCTGACGAGCTCAAGCTCCCTGACCCCTACGTTGCCGTACGGCTGAACAAACTGGCATAAAGAAAAAGCACCCGCCCATGGCTGTTTTTGACGGCTATGGGCGGTTTTTGCGTGTACGGAATCGGATACACTGGGAAAAACTTGCCGCAGAGGAATTTTTTGCAAAAAATATTTTGCGTTGCATGTTGTGGTGTACCTGACACATCCGGCCGCCTCCGGCAGGTGAAAAAGGACAAAATGGCCCGAATGTTGTTTAAGACAGGGGGCGGATGCCCCACGGAGTGGCAAAATCTCTGCAAAAAAGGCGGCTGTCCGGATTGAATGACACATTTAACAAAAATTTGACGTGAAGTGATTGAATTTGCAACTCTTGACAGAAGGCGGGACAAACCATTATCCTTTTATCAGAGGAAAGTATTTTATGTCGCCAGACGTTGGAATGCCTGGTGGACAAGTGTGTGTCAGGAGGGAAAGAATATGACCAACTACCGGAACCGAATCGGGGAAGCCATTGCCTTTGCCCGGAACGTGGCGGGCAGATCCCAGCAGGAGCTTGCGGATATGCTGGGGCGGGACAAGCGTACCATTCAGAAATGGGAGCGGGGCGAGATCCGCATTGCGCTGGAGGATTATCTGGATGTATTCGATACTCTGCACCTGCCGGTGGGGCCCTATGAAATGTGGATCCGGCATCCGGAACTCTTTCCGCGCGGCATGGAGGATATCAAGGGCTTCAGCACCGAAAAGAAGCGGAGGACACTGGCGGATTATTATCTGCATCAGGCTGCACCGCTGGAGATCGAGCAGGAGTATTACATCCTGTTCGGCGACCACGGCAGCAACAGCTGCGGCATCCGGCAGGAGCTGCTGGCCAACCTGCAGACTCCGCTCCGTGACCGCAAACGGATCGTGAACCAGATCATCGACAACTACTATGAGGCCCGGGCCATCGGACATCTGACCGACCCGGAGGGCCAGCAGCCAGTGATGCCCATTCTGGAAGCCTGTTACGATGCCAGTGCACGGAGCGTGGAAGCCAACGAGAACCGGTACAGCATCGGCAGCATCGAGGACTATCTGGACGATGCGGAGGAACCGGCAGAAGAGTGAACCGAACAGCAGACGGCCATGTGCAGCCGCCTGCTGTTTCTGCGTTCGGCTGCCTGCGGGAAAATATTGTGAAATTTGCGGATTCCTGCTATACTTATCCTATTGATGAAAAAGAAGGGTGAGATAAATGGCATACAACATGGGCGGTCGGCGCTTCCGGCCGGTGGGCAGCGGAAAAAAGCGGACTGCGCCGCAGTACGGGCCGGTGGGCACAGGCTGCCCGTTTGTGGAGGAGGCCGTGGCGCGGCTGTACCGGGAGCAGAACGAGGAACATTTCTGGAGCCTGATGAACGCCCTGAACTATGCGCTGGAATTGCAGACCAAGGTACTGGTGCCGCTGGATGCGGCGGTGGACCCCCAGAGCGGGGCCGCCCCCTGGGCGCATCTGCCCATCCCGGAGGAGCGGGCCGAGGGCCTGCCGCCCTGGCTGCTCCACGCCCGGAAAGAGCGGCACTATCTGCCGCTGTTCACCTCGGTAAAGAACGCCGAGGCGGAAAAGGCCAGCGCAACCCGCCCCATGGTGGAGCGCAGCCTGCGCAGCGCCATGGAGTATGCGCTGGAAACGGACGGCATCGATGGTGTGGTGCTGGACCCGTGGACAAGCTCTGCCACGCTGGATGTCTCCCTGCTCAGCGGGCTGCTGAAATCGGAGCGGGGGAGCGACAACCCCGGCGCTCAGGAGCTGGAAGCCGGGCACGCCGCCGCCCGGGCCGGGGATTGGCCGGAGGCAGCGGCCCGCTACACTGCCGCCGCCGAGGCGGGCAGCGCAGAGGCGCTTTCTGCCCTGGGGGACTGCCTGTATTATGGCCGGGGTACCCGGAAGAATAAGACCCAGGCCCGGCGGATGTGGAAAAAGGCCGCACAGGCCGGGGAGGTGCAGGCCATGATCGCCCTGGGGGATGACTGTGCCGCATCGGGCGGGGAGATGGCGGAGACCCTGCAATACTACCGCCGCGCCCAGAACGCTGCCCGGGAGGTGCCGGACATCGCCTACACCCCGCAGGTCTGCCTGCGTCTTGCCCAGTACGAGACCCAGTACCTCTCCCGCAAAAAGGCGCTGCTGCAGGTGGCCGAAGCCGTGCAGGGCTTTCGGATCCTGCAGGCCGAGGGCGAAACGGATGCTGCCGACTGGCTGCGGGAGGCTGAACTGCTGACCGATCAGCTGCTGGCCGACGATAAAAACGCCTGAAACACAGTTTCTTTACATTTGTTCTAAGAAATCGTCATAGGAAACCGGTAAGATATTCAAGGAAATATTCTGCGCCGAAGAAAAGAGGACAAGCACTATGAGCAAAGTGATCGGAATCGACCTTGGCACCACCAACTCCTGCGTGGCGGTGGTGGAGGGCGGCAAGCCTGTGGTCATCACCAACGCCGAAGGCGAGCGCACCACCCCCAGCGTGGTGGCCTTTACCAAGGATGGCGAGCGTCTGGTGGGCGGCGCGGCAAAGCGCCAGATCGCTACAAACTCCGGCCGCACGGTGTCCAGCATCAAGCGGCACATGGGTTCTGATCACCGGGTGCATATCGATGGCAGAGACCTGACCCCGCAGGAGATCAGCGCCATGATCCTGACCAAGATCCGCCGCGATGCCGAGAGCTATCTGGGCGAGCCGGTGACCGAGGCCGTCATCACCGTGCCTGCCTATTTTGACGACAGCCAGCGCAAGGCCACTCAGGACGCGGGCCGCATTGCGGGCCTGAATGTTCTGCGCATCATCAACGAGCCCACCGCCGCCGCGGTGGCCTATGGCCTGGACAACGAAGCTCCCCAGAAGATCCTGGTCTACGATCTGGGCGGCGGCACCTTTGATGTTTCGATCATCGAGATCGAGGACGGCACCTTTACGGTGCTGGCCACCGGCGGCGATACCCATCTGGGCGGCGATGACTTTGACGAGCGCATCGTTGAGTGGGCTGTGGCGGAGTTCCGCAGATCTGACCGCATCGATCTGACCAAGGACCCCGCCGCCATGGGCCGCCTGAAGGAGGAGGCGGAAAAGGCCAAGAAGGAGCTTTCCAGCGCGCTTTCCGCCCAGCTGAACCTGCCGTTTATCGCGGTGGGCAAGGATGGCCCCCACCATCTGGATCTGAGCCTGGGCCGCCCCCAGTTTGAGATGATGACCGGTGACCTGCTGGCCCGCACCGTTCAGCCGGTGCAGAACGCCCTGCGGGATGCCGGGATTTCCGCCAGCCAGCTGGGCAAAGTCCTGCTGGTGGGCGGCAGCACCCGGATGCCCGCTGTGGAGCGGCAGGTCCGGGAGCTGCTGGGCTGTGAGCCCAGCCACACCCTGAACCCCGATGAATGCGTGGCCATGGGTGCCGCCGTGCAGGGCGGCCTGCTGCAGGGCGGCGGAAAGCTGGCCGGTGCCACCGGTGCGGCCGCGCAGGGCCTTGTGCTGATGGATGTCACCCCGCTGACGCTGTCCATTGAGACGCTGGGCGGCGTGGCCACCCCCCTCATCACCCGCAACAGTATGATTCCCACCCGCAAGAGCCAGATCTTTACCACGGCCCGCCCCATGCAGACCAGCGTGGAGATCAACGTGCTGCAGGGCGAACGCCACTTTGCCCGCGACAACAAGAGCCTGGGCAAATTCAAGCTCACCGGCATCCGCTCCGGCTTCTCCTCCAAGCCCCAGATCGAGGTCACCTTTGACATTGATGTGAACGGCGTGGTCAAGGTGTCTGCAAAGGATCTGGGCACCGGTCGGGAGCAGAACATCACCATCACCGGCAGCACCAATCTTTCTGAGAACGAGATCCAGCGCGCCATGGCCGATGCCGCCGCCTACGAGGAGGAGGATACCCGCCGCAGGGAGCGGCTGGAGCTCCACAATCAGGCCGAGATGCTGGCTTACAAGGTGGATGAGGCCCTCTCCAAGTGCAAAAAGGAGCTGGACAAGGACGAGAAGAACCGAGTCAAGAACGACCTTGCCGGCCTGCGCCGCTGCCTGCGCAAGGATAAGCCCGAAAAGATGAACGAGACCGAGGAAGCGAACCTCCGTCAGGCAAAATCCCAACTGGAAGCCAGCGCCAACCACCTGATGGTGCTGTACAGCACGGAGCAGGATGCCGGCCAGCAGTAAGCGGGCATTTCCCTACTGAAAAACTTCGTTGAAAGGGTTGACAAACCCGGAAGAGTGGGGTATTATGTATGCAATATCACAAAAATGGCTGTGAAGAGAAGAGTAGGTTTTCGCATTGATCCTTCCAGAGAGCCCGGGCGGTGGAAAAGGGCAGGAAACAGGGAACTGAAAATGGTCTCGGAGCCGCGGGGGCGAAGTGCAAGAGTGCTAAGCCTGCGACGGGAACGCCCGTTACAGCGTCCGGTTGTCGCGTTGCAAAACGCCGCAGCAGTGAGGCTGTCTCTGTGAGGAGGCAGTAAACCAAGGTGGTACCACGGAAGTTTTACGCTTTCGTCCTTGTGGGTGTATGCCCGCTGAGGACGGAAGCGTTTTTATTTTGCTTCCGGTGCAAAGGGTGCGGATTGTGCCGCACCGCACAAAAATATTTTTGTAAAAGTAGAGAGGGAAAACAAAATGTCTAAGATCACTCGTCGTAATTTTCTGAAAGTATCCGGCGTGGCCGCTGCTGCCGCTGCCCTGACCGCCTGCGGCGGCTCTTCCTCCACCGCAAGCTCCGCCGCTTCCGGCGCTGCATCCTCTGAGGCTGCCTCCACCGCTGCCAAGCTGGACAAGATCAAGGTCGCTGTTCCCAACGACACCACCAACGAGGCCCGCGCTCTGACCCTGCTGGAGAAGAACGGCTTCTTCAAGCTGAAGGCAGATGCAGGCCTGACCGCCACCAAGAACGACATCGAGGAGAACCCCCTGAACGTCAATGTGGACGAGGTCGAGGCTGCTCAGGTGCCCAACGTCCTGCAGGATGAGGACTACGCTGTCATCAACTCCAACTACGCCATCTCCGCCGGTCTGGACCCCATGACCGACGCTCTGGCCATGGAGGATGGCACCTCTGCCTACGTCAACGTTCTGGTCTGCAAGGAAGGCAATGAGGAGGAGCCCAAGATCAAGGCTCTGGTCGCTGCCCTGCAGAGCCAGCAGGTCAAGGACTTTATGACCGAGAGCTACGGCGGCGCTGTGGTCTCTGTTGTGGAAGACCCCACCGACGGCTATGATCCTTCCATCGATTATGACGCACTGAACGGTGAGACTGTCAGCTGCGCTGCCACCCCCGCCCCCCACTGCGAGATCCTGGAGGTCTGCAAGCAGATCTTGGCCGACAAGGGCATTACGCTGGACATCCAGGAGTACGATGACTATGTGATCCCCAACACCATCGTTGAGGATGGCCAGTGCGACACCAACTACTTCCAGCATCAGCCCTACCTGGACAACTTCAATGAGGAGAAGGGCACCCACCTGGTCTCCGTTGCCGGGATCCACGTTGAACCCATGGGCATC
The DNA here is from genome assembly GCF_022750605.1 of Faecalibacterium sp. BCRC 81149. Classification (NCBI taxonomy): domain Bacteria; kingdom Bacillati; phylum Bacillota; class Clostridia; order Eubacteriales; family Oscillospiraceae; genus Faecalibacterium; species Faecalibacterium sp. BCRC 81149. The sequence goes on from NZ_QXJA01000009.1 coordinate 45,397, forward strand.
TACGGCGGCAAGCAGAGCGATCTGAGCCCGATCGAGGGTTAAGCGAACTCCCCCAGTCACCTTGCGGTGACAGCCCCCTCGGGGAGGGGGCCTTTGCCTGACCGTTCTGTTTCAGGCTCCCTCCATGAGGGAGCTGGCAAACCCGCAAGGGTTTGACTGAAGGAGTTTATTCAACAGCAAGGAGCAATTTCTGTGATCGAGATCAAACACCTTTCCAAGACCTTCCAGATGAAGGACGGCGCAGTGAATGCGCTGAAGGACATCAGCCTGACCATCCCGGATGGTTCGATTTACGGCATCATCGGCATGTCCGGCGCGGGCAAATCCACGCTGGTGCGCTGCATCAACCTGCTGGAGCGCCCCACCGAGGGCAGCGTGGTCATTGACGGCGTGGAGATGGAAAAGCTCACGCCCGCCCAGCTGCGCCAGCGCCGCCGGGAGATCACGATGATCTTCCAGCAGTTCAACCTGCTGATGCAGCGCAGCTGCCTGAAGAACATCTGCTTCCCCATGGAGCTGGCAGGTGTGAAGAAAGAGGAAGCCGAAAAGCGCGCCAAGGAGCTGCTGGAAATGGTGGGCCTGCCCGATAAGGCCAACGCCTACCCGGCCCAGCTCTCCGGCGGCCAGAAGCAGCGCATTGCCATTGCCCGCGCACTGGCAACTGACCCCAAGGTCCTGCTCTGTGATGAGGCCACCAGCGCGCTGGACCCCAACACCACCCACTCCATCCTGACCCTGATCAAGGACATCAACCGGAAGCTGGGCATCACGGTGGTGGTCATCACCCATCAGATGAGCGTTGTGGAGGAAATCTGCGATCACGTTGCCATTCTGGACGGCGGCGTTGTGGTGGAACAGGGCGAGGTGAAGGAGATCTTCGCCAACCCCAAGACCGCCGCGGCAAAGCGTCTGGTGGCTCCCAACGGCGGCAGCGCAGCCCGCGACCTGTCCAGCTTTGCGCCGGACGATCATGTGGTGCGTGTGACCTTCAACGGTTCTTCCGCCGCAAAACCGCTGGTGGCAAGTCTTGCCGCCGAAAAGGGCATTCTGGTGTCGGTGCTCAGCGCCGATACCCGCGATCTGAGCGGCCAGTGCTACGGCTCCATGCTGCTCAAGCTGCCCGCTGATCTGGACGAAGCAAAACAGGCTGCTGCTTACATGCGGGCACAGCCCGGCATTACGGTGGAGGAGGTGACCGGAGAATGACCATTGCAGATTATGGCTTTGCCATCTGGGAGACCTTCTATGTGACGGTGCTCTCCACCGCGTTCTCTCTGGTCATCGGCCTGCCGCTGGGCGTGCTGCTGGTGGCCGGTGATAAGGACGGCATTCTGCCCCTGCCCGGCTGGCTGATGCACCTGCTGAATATCATCATCAACATCCTGCGCAGTGTGCCTTTCCTGATCTTGATGATCTGCGTTTTTCCGCTGACCCGTATCATCGTGGGCACCACCGTAGGCACCAAGGCCACCATCGTCCCGCTGGTGGTCGCGGCCTTCCCGTTTGTGGCGCGTCTGGTGGAGACCAGCCTGCGCGAGCTGGATGAGGGTGTGGTGGAAGCCGCCCAGAGCATGGGTGCGACCCCATTCCAGATCATCACCAAGGTAATGATCCCCGAGTGCCTGCCCGGCCTGATCTCCAGCATGACCACGGCCCTGACCACCATTCTGGGCTACTCGGCCATGTCCGGTGTCATCGGCGGCGGCGGCCTGGGCAAGATCGCCCTTTCCTACGGCTACTACCGCTACCAGACCAACATTATGATCGTCTGCGTCATCCTGCTGGTGCTGCTGGTGCAGATCTTCCAGACCGTTGGCACCTTCTGGGCCACCAGAAGCGATAAGCGGCTGAGGAAGTAACTCCTTCAGTCGCACTTCGTGCGCCAGCTCCCTCGGAGAGGGAACCTTAAAGCCTCCCTCTTTGAGGGAGGTGGCAAAGCCGAAAGGCTTTGACGGAAGGAGTTCTCTCCTCATTTCGTCCCGGACGGGAAGTAAAATTCAACGTTTCAATTCCCCGCCGGAGGCATGTGCTCCTGCGGGGAATTGTGCTATTCGGACAAACCCAGTAAAGGAGTATGTTGCAATGAACCGTGATACCATCTGTGTGCAGGGCGGTTATACGCCCGGCAATGGCGAGCCCCGCCAGATCCCCATCATCCAGTCCACCACCTTCAAATATGCCACCAGCGAGGATATGGGCAAGCTGTTCGACCTGGAAGCCGACGGCTACTTCTACTCCCGCCTGCAGAACCCCACCTGTGACCTTGTGGCCAAGAAAATCTGCGAGCTGGAGGGCGGCACTGCCGCCATGCTGACCTCCAGCGGTCAGGCAGCCAACTTCTTTGCCCTGTTCAACCTCTGCGAGGCCGGTGACCATATCGTGGCATCCAGCACCATCTACGGCGGCACCTTCAACCTCATTTCTGTCACCATGAAGAAGATGGGCATTGAGGCCACCTTTGTGGACCCGCTGTGCACCGAGGAGGAGCTGAACGCCGCTTTCCGGCCCAACACCAAGGTGGTGTTCGGCGAGACCATTGCCAACCCCGCCCTGACCGTGCTGGATATCGAGAAATTTGCCAAGGCTGCTCATGCCCACGGCGTGCCCCTGATCGTGGACAACACCTTTCCCACGCCGGTCAACTGCCGCCCCTTTGAGTGGGGTGCGGATATCGTGACCCACTCCACCACCAAGTACATGGACGGCCACGGCGCAGTGCTGGGCGGTGCCATTGTGGACGGCGGCAAGTTCGACTGGATGGCCCACGCCGAGAAGTTCCCCGGCCTGTGCACCCCGGACGACAGCTACCACGGCATCACTTACGCCGAGCGCTTCGGCAAAGAGGGTGCCTTTATCACCAAGGCAACGGCTCAGCTGATGCGGGACTTCGGCTCCATGCAGTCCCCGATGAATGCCTATATGCTGAACCTCGGCCTGGAAAGCCTGCATGTCCGGATGCAGCGCCACTGCGCCAACGGCATGGCCGTGGCAAAGTTTCTCGAAAGCCATCCCAAGGTGGCCTATGTGAATTACTGCGGCCTGGAGTCCAGCCCCTACCACGCACTGGCTGAAAAGTATCTGCCCAATGGCAGCTGCGGCGTGGTCAGCTTTGGTCTGGCCGGCGGCCGCGAAGCCGCCAGCACCTTTATGAAGGAGCTCAAGCTGGCCGCCATTGAGACCCATGTGGCCGATGCCCGCACCTGCTGCCTGAACCCGGCTTCCAGCACCCACCGCCAGATGAACGATGAGCAGCTGAAAGCCGCCGGTGTGCCCGCAGAGCTGGTGCGCATGAGCTGCGGTCTGGAAAGCGCCGAGGATCTGATCGCAGATATCGCACAGGCTTTGGATAAAATTTAACGGTCTCGCCCTCTCAGTCACCTGCGGTGACAGCTCTCCCAAGGGGAGAGCCAATTGCGGCCCATGGTCAGCAGATGCTGAACCTGGGAGATGCGCTGCCTCCCCCTTTGGGGGAGGTGGCATTGCAGAGCAATGACGGAGAGGGCAAGCCATCTAAAGGAGTAACCATCTATGCCCCTCATCATCCCGAAAACGCTCCCCGCCTACGATGCCCTGTACGAGGAAAACGTCTTTGTCATGCACCGGGAGCGGGCAGCGTCCCAGCATATCCGCCCGCTGGAGATCCTGATCCTGAACCTGATGCCCACCAAGATCGCCACCGAGACCCAGATCGCCAGGCTGCTGGCCAACACGCCGCTGCAGGTGCACATGACCCTGCTGCAAACGGTCAGCCATGAGGCAACGCACGTCTCCGCGGCCCATCTGGAGGCCTTTTATAAGACCTTTGACGAGGTGAAGCATAACCGCTACGACGGCATGATCATCACCGGCGCTCCGGTGGAGACCATGGACTTTGAGCAGGTGGATTACTGGCCGGAGTTGTGCGAGATCATGGATTTCAGCGAGACGAACGTCTATTCCACCCTGCATGTCTGCTGGGGCGCGCAGGCGGGCCTGTACTACCACTACGGCATCCGCAAGGAGCTGCTGCCTGCCAAGATGTTCGGTGTGTTCGAGCACCGGGTCATCCGGCCCTCCAACCCACTGGTGCGCGGCTTTGATGAGGTGTTCTATGCCCCCCACAGCCGCCACACCGCCATGAGCCGGGAGGATATCGACCACTGCAGTGCGCTGCGCATCCTTGCCGAGAGCGATGAGGCAGGGCCTTTCCTGATGAGCACCGAGAACGGCCGGCAGATCTTTGTCATCGGCCACCCGGAGTACGACAAATACACGCTGGATGCGGAGTATAAGCGGGATGTGGCCAAGGGTCTGCCCATTGCAGTGCCCAAAAACTACTACCCCAACGATGACCCCAGCCAGCCGCCGCTCTTCCGCTGGCGCGCCCACGCCCATCTACTGTATGAAAACTGGCTGAACTACTACGTCTACCAGAACACCCCCTATGATCTGGGGGAGATGCAGCGCGTGAAGCACTCTGAGGGGTGACCCCCTTCAACCGCCTGCGGCGATAGCTCCCCCATGGGGAAGCCGGGTTTACGCACGACTGTTTTTCTGCCTTTCGGATCAGGAGGGGCGGTATTGGAAAGCAATAACGGAGAGGTATTTATGGGAATCGATAAGAATGAATGGGGCTTCCGGGTGGGGCATCTGCCCCACGGGGAGCGCAATAAGATCAGTGATGTGCCGGGCGTGACGGTGGGCCATTGCACACTGGCAGATGGCGACATCCAGACCGGTGTGACCGCGCTGCTGCCCCACCCCGGGGATGTGTTCCATGATAAGGTGCTGGCGGCCTGCCATGTCATCAACGGCTTCGGCAAGACCACCGGCCTTGTCCAGATCGATGAGCTGGGTACACTGGAGACCCCCATCCTGTTTACCAACACCCTGAGTGTGGGCACCGTGGAAACGGCGCTGGTCAGATATATGCTGGAGCGCAACCCCGATATCTGCGAGACCACCGGCAGTGTGAACCCGGTCGTCTGCGAGTGCAACGACAGCGGCCTGAACGATATCCGGGGCCTGCATGTCACCGAGGCACATGTGGCTGCCGCTCTGGCAGACTGTAAAGCTGATTTCGCCGAGGGTGCAGTGGGTGCCGGACGCGGAATGCGCTGCCACGGGCTGAAAGGCGGCATCGGTTCTGCCTCCCGGCTGGTGGAGCTGGACGGTAAGTCCTACACCATCGGGGCACTGGTGCTCTCCAATCATGCCACATTCGATGACCTCATCGTGGCGGGCACACCCATCCACGAGCTGTTGGAAGCCCGCATCCCGCCCCATGAGGACAAGGGCTCTATCATCACGGTGCTGGCAACGGATATCCCCCTGAGCGAGCGCCAGCTGCGGCGGCTCTGCCACCGGGCGCTGGTGGGGCTTTCCCGCACCGGCAGTGCCTGCGGCAACGGTTCGGGTGAGATCGTTCTGGCCTTTACCACGGCCAACCGGATGCCGCATTACTCGGACAAAGCCCTCCTGCCCATGGAGATGCTCCACGATGATGCCATCAACCCGCTGTTCCGGGCGGTGGCCGAGTGTGTGGAGGAAAGCGTCCTGAGCAGCCTGCTCCACGCCGAGACCGTCACCGGCTACCATGGCCGGACGGTGCAGTGCCTTTCCGACCTGTTGAAAAAATAATGTAAATAACAAGCCTTTCCGTGTGGTGCACCTCACAGTGCGACACCAACGGAAAGGCTTGTTTTTTTTTTTTATCGCTGTCTTTATCTCTGCACCAGCGCGATGAAGGCTTTCATCTGGGGGGTGAGCCATTTATCCTTGTGGTAGAACAGCTGCCGCCGCATCTCCACGCGGCAGGCGGGGACATTCAGGCGAGCCAGCGTTCCGGCGGCGAGGGCATTCTGTACGATGTACTCGGGCAGGAAGGAGAGCCCCATGCCGTGCTCGACCATCTGGCAGAGCAGGGAAGCGCTGCCCAGCTCGAGGAAGGGCTTGATGGCCAGCCCCTGCGCCGCCATGCACTGGTCGAGGGCATCGCGGTAGCTCATACCCCGCTCGGTCAGCAGGAACTCCTGCCCGGCCAGTTCCTGAAGCGTGACTTCCGCCTGCCCGGCCAATGGGTGCCCGGCGGGGGCCACCACGCAGATGGGCTCCGGCTCATCCACAGCCAGCACAAAGCTGGGCTGCAGCAGCGGCTTGTCCAGCGTGTATGCCAGGTCGATCTGATTGGAACCCAGCATCTGGAGCATCTCATCGTCGGTGGCGGTGCGGAGCACCAGCTCCACCTGCGGGCAGAGGGCGTGATACCGCTGCAGCAGGTCGGGCAGAAAGGTGCTGCAGACCGAATCCGCCAGTGCCACCCGCAGGGTGCCGCTGACCTGCCGGGCAGGCTGCAGGGCCGCTTTGGCCTGCTCGGCAGTGGCCAGCAGGGAGCGGGCATAGGTCAGAAAGGTCTGCCCGGCATCGGTCAGGCGGACCGTTTTGCCCACCCGGTCGAAGAGCGGCGTTTCCAATTCGGCTTCCAGCTGGGCCACCTGTGCGGAGACCGCCGACTGGGAATACCCCAGCTCCCGTGCTGCACGGGAAAAGCTGTGCAGCTCCGCAATATGCAAAAAGGTGTTGATGGTACGCAGTTCCACGGCGGCACCTCTCAGCGGCGGGTGATGCCGGTCACGGTCAGAACAGCACCATCTACGACAAAATGGACTTCTAATCCTGAAAATTCCATTCCGTATACCCGTTCCGGGTCGTGCTGGTAGGAGGGACGGGGGTCGTTTTCCAACACGCCCCGCAGGCCATCCCGCTCGGCGGCGGGCACGGTCTCCCACAGCTCCGGCGGGCATTCGACCTGCAGCCTGTGCGTCTGGGTCTGGGCCGTGAAGCCTGCCGCCGCGTCCGGGTGACAGTCGGCGTAGGGGATGTAGGGCTTGATGTCGTAGATGGGAGTGCCGTCCATCAGGTCTGCGCCCCGCACGATGAGCACCGGGCCCACCTCCGGGCGGTGCTCGATGGCCTCCAGCCTGACGCTGGAAAGGCCCAGCGGATTGGGTCGGAAGGGGGAGCGGGTGGCAAACACGCCCATCCGGGTGTTGCCGCCCAGGCGCGGGGGCCGGACGGTGGGAGACCAGCTCTCCCGCACCGCGCCGGAGAATTGCCACACCAGCCAGATGTGGCTGAAATCCTCCAGTCCGCGCAGGGCATCGGCGTTGCGGTATTCCGGGGTGAAGATGATCTCGCCCCGCAGGCCGTCCACCAGCCCGCTCTGTCGGGGGATGCCGAACTTGGTGGGGAAGGCGGTGTGGATGTGTGCGATGACCTTCAGGGTCATGGTTTCGTTGCTCATATTATAAACCTCTGCAGAAGCCTACGGCTCTGCCCTCGATCTGGATCTCGTTCAACTGCGGCCCGGCATAGATCATGGGCGGGCAGACGGCGGCGTTGTCGGCCAGAAGCATAACGGTGTCGCCCTGCCGATGAAAATGCTTTAAGGTGGCCTCGTCGCCGATTCGCACGGCGGCGATCTCGCCCTGCTCCACCTCGGGCTGGCAGCGGATGCAGACGATGTCACCATCGCAGATGGTGGGGGCCATGCTGCTGCCGTGGCAGGTCAGGGCAAAGTCGGCGTGCCATGCGGCAGGAACGCCGATGTAGCATTCGATGTTCTGTTCGGCGGTGATGGGGGTGCCGCAGGCGATGCTGCCCACCAGCGGTACCCGCACCATTTCGGGCAGGGGCTCAAAGCCCGGCGGGACAGACGCAGTGTTTTCCAGCCCCATCAGCCATGCGGGGGTGGTCTCCAATGCAGCGGCAAACTCCTCCACCTTGGACTGCGGGATGTCGTTGACCCCTTTTTCTAGCTTGGTGATGGAGGATTTGGAGCGGTAGCCCATCCGCTGGGCAAGCTCTTCCTGAGAGAGCCCCAGCTCGAGCCGACGCTGTAAGATACGGCGGGAAAGTTCTGACATGGCAGAGACCTCGCTTTTCCTGAAAAAGAATGTTCTGCCGTGAGTATATCAGAAAAGTTCTTAAAAATCAACGATTTTCGCGCGATTTTGGTAAAATAGTTGACAAAAAATCAACGTCGAACTATAATACAACCAAAGATTGTGAAACGACACGCAGAGATCCAGATGAAAGGAGAACCTTTGATGACAAATACCACACAGATCCGCGCCTACATTGAAAGCCAGGGCCTCAAGCTGGGCCATGTGGCACGGGTGCTGGGCATCAGCAGCAGTGCTTTGCACCAGAAGCTGAATGACGAGAGCGATTTCAAAGTCAGCGAAGCCGACCGGCTTTCTGCCATGCTGGGGCTGACCATGGAACAGCGGGATGCCTGCTTCTTTGGCCCGGGCACCCGGATGTGCCAAAGAAAGGGGGCGGCGTGATGACCGCTGAACAGCGCAGAAAGACCCGGGAGGCCCTGCAGAACTACGGTACCCGCCAGTGGGCCCGCAGCCCGGCCAACTGGGGCTGGACCCGGGCCATCCAGCAGACGCAGGAGTATTACCGCACCGCCGACCCCATCCGTGCAGGCCTGCTCCAGCTGCGCTACCTGGAGCGCCGCAAGGAGGAGGATGTGCTGGAGCGGCTCTGCATCGGACGCACCACCTACCAGAAAGCCCAGCTCGATCTGCTGAGCACCGTAGCCGTTTTTGCTGCCCGCTACGGTGCCCTGTGACGCAAAATGCCCCCGGACAGCCATCCGGGGGCATTGCAGTCAGTGCGTTTTCTTTTCCGGAGTATCGCAGTGCTGGTGGCAGGAGGCGCAGTTGCCGCCGCAGCCTTCGCCTTTCCAGCCGCCCTGCTTGGAAATCCAGACCACTGCCAGGGCAAACAGCCCTGCCAGCACCAGAATGGTAATGATCCCACGAAGTGTCAGCATTGAAAAAACCTCTCTTTTTGCGCTGGAATGCGCAATTTCAGTATACACCATTTTGCGCAAAAGAGCAACTGCCTCGCAGTGGGAAAAAATTGCGAAAAAATCAAAATTAGGGCTTGCCAATCCACTTCGGTTGTGGTATAATTCTCTTGTTCCGATTCGGAGGATTAGCTCAGCTGGTTAGAGCACCTGCATCACACGCAGGGGGTCTGGGGTTCGAGTCCCTAATTCTCCACCATACAGTTCGTACTCGAACCCGATTCTTTACGAGAAAGGGTTCGGGTACGTTTTTTGTTTACAGGAAGTTCTGCGGAGGGAGTACGCAGAGCGGTAAGCGAGAACGAGTAAAGGCAGGGTATCATCATGGGCGATGGTATCCTGCCTTTTGCTTTGCGGGATCAAGTTCGCTTTGTGCGAACTTGGTCGTCCACCCTATATGGCGCATTGAGGGCTAATCGCTGCGTACGTCCGTACATGGCCGGTACGCACGTACGCAGAAAAAAGGGAAAGTTCTGACATATAGGGGTGTTCTTTCAGCTGGTAGTATGGTATACTCGGCTCAACAAATCGGAAGTTAACGGTATGTAAAAGACCTTTGACACACGGAAAACACAGATGTCAATGTCCTTTGATTGCGAAAATACAATCTTTTGATTAGTATGAGTATGCAAGGAGGTGAAGAGATGGAACTCGGAAAGCAAATAAAAAAATATCGCCAAGAGTTACAACTGTCTCAAGAGGAGTTAGCCGATCATGTTTATGTTTCAAGGCAAACAATCTCAAATTGGGAAAATGACAAAAGCTATCCAGATGTAACCAGCTTGGTATTACTGAGTGAAATCTTTCAAATCTCACTTGATAAACTAATCAAAGGAGATATTGATACTATGAAAGAAGTAATCAAACAAGAGGAAATCAAAAAACTCAATCACTATGGCGCAATCTATACGGTTTTTCTCGTTATTGCTGTTATTTCGGCAGCTCCGTTATTTTACATTGGTAATAAATGGGCATTGATCCTTTGGTGTGTCATTGCTTTAGCTGCCATGTATTTTGCAGCAAAGGTTGAACGAATAAAAAAGGACAATGATGTTCAAACATATAAAGAAATCGTAGCATTTTGTGAAGGTAAAAGGCTGGATGAAATCCAGAGCGCCAGAGAATACGGCAAACGTCCTTATCAAAAGGTTTTATGGTTTATCGGAAGTGCTGCAGTAGGAGCAATCGTTAGTTATGTATTGAGTCTTTTGCTGCAATCATTTTGATAACGACACTCAATAAATCTTATAATTTGGAAAGGAATGTATAGCTATATGAAAAATAAAAAAGATGATAAGCCTCACTATTTACCGACTTTTATGAGCATAGGAATTTCTATCGGTGCGGCTATTGGTGTAGTAACCAACAATATTCCACTCTATATGCTTGTCGGTTTAGCGCTTGGTGTAGGCATAGGGTCTGCTCTCGATGGTCAAAATCGAAATAGGGAAAGTGATGAATCTCAAAAGGATAACGAAGAATAATCAACCAACTAAATTCCCGTTTGTCGTAACCTCAGAAGCAGGGTTTGGGGCAGGCACGCCCCAACAAGAGCACTTCAAAAACGCGGGAGCGTTGCAGAAGTGCAGTCCCGGATGGGCAAGAAATTTTCAAGAATTGAAAATTTGTGGCCACGGGACGATTCTTGCTCTCACACTTTCACTCTCTTTGCGATTTTCTTTCTTGAAAGTCTATCGTTCTTTCGTTATAATAAAACTGAAAGAAGGTGGGCATTATGACTTTGCAATATTTTGTCACAGCATCCGATACGGGCAATAGGATTCCGATTGAGGTTGACAAGTCAACTCCCGCTGACCTTGCTGCAACCAAAGAAAGCTGGCAGACCGACTGGACAAGTGAGTTCATCGGTGACCCCGCACTGGAAAAGTACACGGCTAAAACCGAAAACGGCGAAATCGTAGCATTGGGTGCTTACCGCGAAACAGAATCCAGCATGTTCGTTTATATTGAGTACATCGAAAGCCACCCGGAGAGCAACCCGACGCTGACCATTCAGAAAAAATATCTGGGCATCGGGCGTATGATGATCGCGTTCGGCATCCAGCTTTCCATTGATTCCGGTAAAAACGGCGTCGTCACTTTTGAAGCTAAGACGGATGAACTTGCAAAACATTATATCCGGGATTTTGGCGCGATCCGGGTCTTTGCCAAACAGTCCGGCGGGCCAATCATGCTGATGCTTGCCGACAATGCGGCGCTTTCGCTCTTCAATACGTATCTTTCCTGAAAGGTGGTGCTCCCATGGATATTGAAGTCAAACGAATGTCCCCTACTGCTATTGAAATGCTTGACCAACTCAGCGCAGTCTGCAAACGGTTCGGCGTTGATTACTATGCAGCTTCCCAAAATCAGCGTGATCTGCTGGACAGCATTGCCCTGCACGAATATCAACTGAAAAAAGCACACGAGCAAGGGCTGAAGCGTTCCGAAGTGCCTCCGTTTCTCGGTTTGAAGCGCTCTGACCGCAGCAACGATATGCCTGCCTAAAGGTTCGACTGCTGCTGACAATGCTCCACCATACAGTTTGTACCCGAACCCGATTCTTTGTGAAAAAGGGTTCGGGTATTTTTATTTCGTGCAGCAATTTGCAGGAAGAGGAAATTTTCCATGATACAAAAACATGATCTTCCCATTCTTGAATACGATTTTGATTCGATTGAGGTCATCAGGCCCAATCATGGCGCAGAGCAGCTCGTCCTTCCGGAAAAATGTGTGTTTGGTTTTCTGGGCGATGTGATTGATGATTACGCATTTGAAATGGATGCAGTCATTGCTGAACACTTTGAAACGATTACAAAAAGTTATCCTGTTTATATCGTCCAGCAAAATGGGCTGGAATTTTGCCTGTGTCAGGCACCGCTGGGAGCTGCCGCGGCTGCACAGCTTCTGGATTTTTTAATCTCCTGCGGATGCAAAAAAATTATTTCAGCCGGTTCCTGCGGAGTGCTGACCGATTTGGACGAAAACGAATTCTTGATTCCAATCAGGGCGATGCGCGATGAAGGCACTTCGTATCATTATCTTCCAGCCGCTCGGTTTGTTGATCTGGAGCCTTCCGCAATAAAAGCCATTGAGCAGACGTTTTGTGCGTTGAATATTCCGTTTCAAAAATGTATCACATGGACAACGGATGGTTTTTTCCGAGAAACACGAGATATGGTAGAATATCGCAAATCCGAGGGCTGTGCCACAGTTGAAATGGAGTGTGCTGCACTGGCCGCCTGTGCCCAGAAGCGTGGTGCAGTCTTTGGCCAGATTCTCTACACTGCCGATTCCCTTGCGAATGTTTATGCTCATGATGAGAGAGATTGGGGAAAGGGCTCTTTGCGGAAAGCACTGGAGCTTTGCATCAATGTTCTTATAACCATGTGACGATTCACCACCATACAGTTCGTACCCGAACCCGATTCTTTACGAAAAAGGGTTCGGGTACGTTTTTGTTTATTGAAGTTTACCGCAGCAACCGAACGGTAAATGAGCAAAGGCAGGGTATCACCATGACGGTGGTATCCTGCCTTTTGTTTTGATATGTTTTATCAGTAGATCACAGCATCCGTTGCAGTATAGCCTTCGAGAGAATTCTCCTTGACCTGAATACAAATATAAGTGATTTCAGAATTGTTTGCAGCAAAGAACTGACGTTTTGCCACGGGAGAAATCTTCAGCCAGTCGCCTGCTGCAAGGCTGATTTCTTCGCCATCGATAACGACCTTGCCTTTGCCAGAAAGAACACCGTAGATTTCCTCATTTGCCTTGTGGGAGTGGACAAACGGAACATTTGCTCCCGCAGGAAGCGTATTCAAGCTGATCTCCGCACCAGTCAGGGCGAGCTTTTCATGAAGCTCCGTCCGATTTTCTTTTCCAACTGTCATTTTTGTGTAGCTTGCCATTGTAAGCACCTCCATTTTGATTCGCAATCTTTCATTGCCTGAGCTAAGTATAGAAGCTCGCACATTCAAAAACAAGTACGCACCTTTTTGTAACTGTACACTCAAAAATGAATGTGCTATACTATATACAGAGGTGACTGATATGCGTACAAAAGAAGAACTGCCGGAATGTCCGGTTGCAACAGCAGTATCCCTGATTGGCGGAAAATGGAAACTCTTGCTTCTGCGCAATCTAAAAGAGCGTCCATGGAGATTCAATGAGTTGCAAAGAAGCATCGACGGGATCTCGCAGAAAGTTTTGACCGAGAGCTTAAGACAGATGATTGATGATGGGCTTGCCTACCGTCGTGATTATCACGAGAATCCTCCCAAAGTAGAATATGGGTTGACCGATCTCGGAACGGAAATGTTACCAATCGTCAATGCACTTGCAGACTTTGGCAATTACTATAAATCAGTCGTTGATCGGTCATGATCGATATTATGAAGTAGGGTTTAGGGCAGGCACGCCCCAACCAGACCGCGTTTGCGAAGCAACGAACGCCCCAGTGGGGATTTCAAGCGGCAGAACGGTCTGCGTTAGCAGATGGAGGGGCTTTGCCCCAACAAGTTCTGAAAAGAGACTACTCAGAGCGATAAACAAGCAAAGGCAGGGTATCACCATGGAGGTGGTGCCCTGCCTTTTGCTTTGCACCCCCCTATACTGTGCGTTTCGGGTCAATCGCGGCGTACGTCCGTACATGGCCGGTACGCACGTACGCAGGAAAAAGGGCAGGTTCTTGCATATAGGGGTGTTCTTTCGGCTGTCGGTATGGTATACTCGGTTTAGTTCAACAAATCGGAATTTACTTCTACTTAGACATACAAACTGTTGACAGTAAAACTCCTATATAGTATTATTTGATAAAATACTATATAGGAGTTTTTTGTGTGAAAATGAATGGCGGATTTCTTGTTACCAAAATAAAACAACTTGGAGATCGAATCTTTGAGAAGATTCTCAGCGAAAAGAATATTGATGCATTTAATGGAGCTCAGGGGCGTATTCTTTATGTGCTGTGGCAGGAGGATGGTATCTCAATCAGGTCACTCTCAATCAAATGTGGATTAGCGATAACATCTCTTACTACGATGCTGGAAAGAATGGAAAATCAAGGGCTGATAAGCCGTGTTCAGTCTGAAACGGACAAAAGGAAAACACTCCTGTTTCTGACTGAGAAAGCACACGCCTTAAAGGGCGAGTACGATTCTGTATCTGATGAAATGGGCAGTATTTACTACAAAGGTTTTTCGGAGGAAGAAATTACCCGGTTTGAGGAATGCCTCGACCGTATCAGAAAGAATCTTGAGGGGTGGCAGAAGTCATGAGTATTTGTATCAAAGATCAGATTCAGAACATGAATATCGTCATTGGCTGCACAGTGGGGTGTACATATTGCTATGCCCGCAACAACGTGAAACGCTGGCATATGATTGAAGACTTCTCTGACCCTGAATTCTTTCCGGGTAAGCTCAAGATGATGGAAAAGAAACGTCCGCAGAACTTTCTTCTTACCGGTATGAGCGATCTTTCCGGCTGGAAGTCAGAATGGAGAGACGAGGTATTTGAAAAAATCCGTGAAAATCCACAGCATCAGTTCCTGTTCCTTACAAAGCGACCAGATCTGCTGGATTTTGATACTGAGCTGGAAAACGCATGGTTTGGCGTTACGGTGACGAGAAAAGCAGAACTGTGGCGTATTGACGCACTACGGGAAAATGTCAGAGCAAAACACTATCATGTTACCTTTGAGCCGCTATTCGACAATCCGGGTTCCGTTGATCTTTCCGGAATCAGCTGGATCGTTGTCGGCACCATGACCGGGGTTCAGAGCAGGAAGGTTCATACGGAGCCGGAGTGGGCATGGTCTCTGACGGACCAGGCACATAAGCTCGGCATTCCGGTGTTTATGAAGGAAGACCTTGTCTCTATCATAGGGGATGAAAATATGATTCAGGAAATGCCGGAAGAATTTAATAAAGTGTTAGAGGTACAGAAATCATGGAAGAAGTAATAAATGGAATCCTCATTCGTGAGGTGGAAACAAAGAACATCATGACTAAGTCCAGTCTGCCGGTAGGCGGTTACTCGGTCAATCCCTATGTGGGCTGTACACATGCCTGCAAGTATTGCTATGCTTCTTTTATGAAGCGCTTTACCGGGCACAAGGAGGAATGGGGCACTTTCCTTGATGTGAAGCATTGGCCGAAAATTAAAAATCCGAAGAAATATGCCGGACAGCGGGTGGTCATCGGTTCTGTGACAGATGGCTACAATCCACAGGAGGAGCAATTCGGGAATACCAGAAAACTTCTGGAGCAGCTGATCGGCAGTGACGCAGATATTCTAATCTGCACAAAGTCGGATCTTGTGGTACGGGATATTGATCTGCTGAAGAAGCTTGGACGTGTAACCGTTTCATGGTCGATCAACACACTAGATGAAAATTTCAAGAATGATATGGATTCTGCTTCGAGCATTGAGCGCCGTATCGCTGCTATGAAGCAGGTATATGAGGCAGGTATCCGTACAGTCTGTTTCGTATCCCCGGTATTCCCCGGTATCACGGATTTTGAAGCAATCTTTGAGCGGGTAAAGGATCAGTGCGATCTGTTCTGGCTCGAAAATCTCAATCTTCGAGGCGGTTTCAAAAAGACAATTATGGATTATATCGCTGGAAAATATCCTGATCTTGTACCACTTTACGACGAGATCTATAACAAACATAACCGTAGCTACTTTGAAGCACTTGAAGTAAAAGCTGAGGAAATGGCTAAGAAGTATGATTGTGTCTTTGCGGATAATGAAATGCCTTATGGCAGAGTCCCGCAGGGACATCCGGTGATCGTAGATTATTTCTATCATGAGGAAATCCGTGGGACAGAGAATACCGGAAAAAGAAATCGCTAACTTCCAGTTTGCCGTACTCGTTCCTGGCAGGGCCTGGGGCAGGCACGCCCCAACAAGACCGCGTTTGCGAAGCAGGATGGAGGGGCCTCGCCCCGACAAGTTCCTGCGGAGGCACTGCTCGGAACGATAAACAAGCAAAGGCAGGGTATCATCACGGTGATGGTACCCTGCCTTTTGATATTATCGTATCCTCGGTTTCGTTCAGCAAATCGAAAGGTGTAAGGGATGTTTCCGGGCGTTCGAGGTTCTTATGAACCATCAGTCCTTCTTCTCTGCAGTGCGGGCGAAGAAGTTGGCAAGGAGGGCACCGGAAATGTTATGCCACACAGAGAACACAGCACCGGGGATGGTTGCCAGCGGATACTGTGCAAAGTGAGCAGCGGCCAGAGAGGTGGCCAGACCGGAGTTCTGCATACCGACCTCGATGGAAATTGCACGGCACTTAGTGGAGTCCAGCTTCAGCAGCTTGCCCACGCCAAAGCCGGTGAGGTAGCCCAGCAGGTTGTGCAGGATGACCACGGCCAGGATCAGCAGGCCGCTGGTCATGATCTTAGCGGAGTTTGCGGACACAACGGCGCAGATGATGAGCACGATGGCAGTGGTGGAGATCAGCGGCAGCACCCGGACGGCATTCTGGGTGAAGGCTTGGAAGAAGTGGTTGACCACAAAGCCCAGTGCGATGGGAACCAACACCACCTTGACGATGGACAGGAACATGTTCACGGGGTTCACCTCCACGCGCTGACCGGCATACAGCAGAGTGAGCAGCGGGGTGAGGAACGGAGCCAGCACGGTGGAAACAGCAGTCATGCCAACGGACAGTGCAACGTCGCCCTTGGACAGATAAGTCATCACGTTAGAGGAGGTGCCGCCGGGGCAGGTGCCCACAAGGATGACACCGATGGCCAGCTCAGTGGGCAGATGGAACACCTGCGTCAGCGCCCATGCAAGGAAGGGCATCAGCGTGAACTGTGCAATGCAGCCGATGATCACGTCCTTCGGGCGGCTGAACACCACCTTGAAATCCTCCGGCTTCAGGGTGAGGCCCATGCCGAACATAACGATGCCCAACAGGGTGTTGACCCATGCGGTCTTTACCACGCTGAATGTGCCGGGGAAGAACAGGGCCAGCGCTGCCACCACAATGACGATGGCAGCCATATACTTGCCTACAAAATCGCTTACTTTTTCCAGTGTTTTCATGTTAAACTCTCCTTTTCCAGGTCCTGATTTTTGCGGATGCAAAGGCAATGAAACATCCGGAAAATGGCTTTCCCGCAAACAAAAACGCCTTTGTCCCTTACGGTTTGTAAGAGACAAAGGCGTAGATCCTCTGCGGTACCACTCTTATTGCCGGTGCAAAGCCCGGCCCCTCAGTGCGCATCCAACAATGCGCGGCCCGTGATAACGGGGGCCTGCCGTTCCCGCTTACTGGGGCGCAGATGCCGCCCATTCAGCCGGAAAGCTCGGAGAGGATCTTCCCACGGACACCCTGCACTGCCTTGCACCATCCGGCAGCTCTCTGCAGCATTCTTTCCGGGTACTCTTTCTCGTCATAGCCGAATATTTCACTGCCCCGGAGTATACTCCCCTGCAAGGGGAAAGTCAAGTGACACGGTCCGTCGGATTTTTCATCTGGTTTGCATCCGGAGTGAAAGCGGTTCAGGCAAGGGCAGCGCCGGGGTCTGCGGCAGACGATGCGGAGGCAAAGCAGAATGAGCAGCCTTATCCGCACAGCGAACAAGTGATATACCAGAAAGCTCGGTCTTACGACCGATTTCTCAACTTTTTCTGCCAAAAAGTGGTTAAGATGCGGCAAAGATTTTTCTTTTTGTGCTTTCGGTTTTCCGCGGAGCATCCTTTCCTCTGCTGCTGCGTGAAGTTGATTTTTCTCAATTTTACACGATATTCCGTAAAATTGTTCGTTCCCGTTTTCCAGTTCGTCTTTTTACTGCACCACCGGTTTCACCGGACATGCAAAACACGCCGCCAGATTTTGAAATTTTGGCTGTTTATTTTGAAGCCAAGAGATGGTATATAAATTTTGTCAGAACATTTTGCGGGCAGCAAACCTGCATTCATGCAGCCGTTTCAAAGCGGCGTGACAATTTTGACAGAGAGGTGATTGGTGTGTTTTGGTATCATTGTGTTATGGAACGACTTTATCATCCCGCGTGTGGTGCGTATACATCCTTTGGCATCGCCGCGTATTCTGCATCTCACGGACGACACCGAAAACTGCGGTTCATCTCAGATGTCTCCGTTGACCCGGTGCGGGTCCTTCGCCTGGCCGCGCGCTGTACCGCGTGCCAGCTCGAGCCGTCTCAGCTGATGGATGTGGTGGAGGATCTGCTGGCGGAATAAGGCCGCTTTTTGCGGGAGGAGTTTTTTCTGTCACAATTCTATGGTATACTGGTAGAAAAAACGCCGGAGGATACCACCATGGCAGAAACGAATCAGACCCAGCGGGAAGAAGAGCTGGCCCGCCGTGAGGCACTGCTTGCCCAGCGGGAGGCCCAGCTGGAAAAGGAGCAGGCAGAACTTGCCGCCGCCAAAGCCCAGAGCGCTGAGCGCAAAAAGACCCTGCTGGACAACAACGACCCGAATTTCGTCAACCCCAAGGAAAAGCTCTACGATAAATTCCCCCTCACGGTCCACCAGATGGACATCATCATTGGGGTACTGTTTGCCCTCATTCTTCTGTTTCTGGTGCTGGGCATGACGCACACCAGCTTTTTCGGGCTGTTCGGCGGCTGAGCCCAGCCCGCCCCACCCGCGCAGGAACCAATAAACGCACGAAAGCCCCGGCCGGAGCCGGGGCTTTCTGTTTGCTGCAAATGCCTGTTACAGCAGAACGTATTTCAGGATGAACAGAACGGTCAGCACATACATCAGGGGGCTGATCTTCTTCTCCTTGGCCTTGCCGGTGATGACATTCAGCAGGGTCCAGGAGATGACACCGATGGCGATGCCCTCAGAGATGCTGTATGCGGTGGGCATTGCCAGGATGGTCAGGAATGCGGGGATGCCCTCAGCAGGATCGTCGAACTCGATCTTCAGGGCAGAACCCATCATGTAGAAGCCAACGATGATCAGGGCCGGAGCGGTCGCAAAGCTGGGGATGGTCAGGAACAGGGGGCTGAACACCACGGCCAGCAGGAACAGCACACCGGTGGTCATGGAGGTCAGGCCGGTGCGGCCGCCCTCAGTCACGCCGGAAGCGCTCTCGACGAAGGTGGTGGTGGTGGAGGTGCCCAGCACGGCACCGGCGCAGGTGGCGATGGAGTCGGCCATCAGTGCGCCCTTGATGTTGGGCAGCTTGCCCTCCTCATCCAGCATGTCGGCCTTGGAAGCAACACCGATCAGGGTGCCCAGGGTGTCGAACAGGTCAACGAAGAGGAAGGAGAACATCACGGCGAAGAAGTTCAGGATGCCCACGCCGGAGAAATCGGTCTTGAACACCTGACCAAAGGTCTTGCCCAGCGCAGAGAAATCGAAGCTGATGAAGCTGGTGGGGATGACACTGTACATGCCGGCATCGGGGTTGGGGATGTAGATGCCGGTCAGCTCGCAGAGGATGCCCAGCACCCAGGTGATGAGGATGCCGTACAGGATGCCGCCCTTGACCTTTTTGACCAGCAGGATGGCGGTGATGAGCACGCCCACCAGCGTGAGGATCGCACCCACGCCGATGCTGTGGAAGGTCTCGCCCTTGAAGTGCTGATAGGTGACGAGGGTGGAATCGCTGTTCACGATCAGCTTTGCGTTCTGCAGGCCGACGAATGCAACGAACAGACCGATGCCCACGCTGACAGCGCTCTTCAGGGTCATGGGGATGGCATTGAAGATGGCCTCACGCACATTGGTCAGGCTCAGCACAATGAAGATGATGCCCTCCACAAAAACGGCCATCAGGGCCAGCTGCCAGCTGTAACCCATGGTCAGGACGACCGTGTAGGAGAAGTAGGCGTTCAGGCCCATGCCGGGAGCCAGAGCGAACGGATAGTTGGCCAGCAGAGCCATCAGGGCAGTGCCAACGAACGATGCCAGCGAGGTGGCGATCAGGACCGCATTGGCATCCATGCCCGAAGCGGACAGGATGCTGGGGTTGACCGCAAGGATGTAGGCCATCGTCATAAAGGTGG
The DNA here is from genome assembly GCF_022750605.1 of Faecalibacterium sp. BCRC 81149. Lineage (NCBI taxonomy): Bacteria > Bacillati > Bacillota > Clostridia > Eubacteriales > Oscillospiraceae > Faecalibacterium > Faecalibacterium sp. BCRC 81149. Next base: position 65,263 of record NZ_QXJA01000009.1, read on the forward strand.
TGACACCCGCCATGAGTTCGGTCTTGACATCGGTGTGGTTTTCTTTCAGGTGAAAGATCTTTTCTAACATGAAAGTTCCTCCTGTGTTATAGTAAAAACAAAAACCGCCGCGTGGGAACCGGCGGAAAGAACAGCTCCCATTGTAGCAGAACTGTTCCCACCTGTCCATGGTCGAAACACAGAAAATTCACGAAAAGTTCAAACCTTCTTGTATAGGTATGACTTATCCAAAGGCTTTTTGGCGTTTTATGGAAATTTTTCTTTCCGGTCATGGAGTTTGTGCCGCTCCGTATATCCCCATAGTCTGTATTTGCGATAAAATCGACCTCCTATTCACAAGAAAGCGCCCCCGCTCACTGCGATCTTACAGTGAACGGGGGCGCTGTGCTTTTTCATAGAAAAGAGCGGATTTTGCAAGAAAAAATCTCCGTAGGTCCGGGAGGCTTACACCTGATGCTCTGCGATCCACTGACCCATCTGCTGGGCGATGGCCTTGATCGAGCCATCCTCAAAGGGAACCTTCAGTCCGGCGGTCTGCATCAGCTCTGTGTAGCTGGCCAGACCGGCACGGCGCACCAGCTTGAGGTAGCGCTCCCAGGCATCCTTGTGGTCCTTGAGGCTCAGCAGGAAGAACTGCAGCGCGGCCATGGTGGACAGGCAGTAATCAATATAGTAGAAGGGGCACTCATAGATGTGGAGCTGACGCTGCCAGCCGGCACCGCGGCCATAGAAGGGCAGGTTGTCGAAATCGATCCAGGGGCGGTACTTGTGCTCCAGCTCCAGCCAGACGGCGTTGCGCTCGTCCGGGGTGAGGTCGGGGTTCTGGTACATCCTGTGCTGGAACTCGTCCACGATGCAGCCATAGGCCAGGAAGAGGAAGCTGTCCTCGGCGTGGAGCAGGGCGTATTTCTCAGTGTCCTTGCCAAAGAGCAGATGGTGCCAGGGAGCCGTCAGGAACTCCATGGCCATAGAGTGGATCTCGGCGCTCTCCATGCCGGGGCACTCGAGGTCTGCGGGAACCTTGGGGTCACGCTCGGCCACATAGCCCTCAAAGGCGTGGCCGCACTCGTGGGTCAGCACGTCCACGTCTGCGGAGGTGTTGTTCCAGTTGGCAAAGATAAAGGGGGCCTTGTAGGTGGGCAGGCTGGTCATATAGCCGCCGGACATCTTGCCGGGGCGGCTCTCCACGTCGAACAGCTCATTGTCCTGCATAAAGTCAATGAATTCTGCGGTCTCGGGGCTCAGCTCGTGGTACATGGTGCGGGCGGCGGTCATCCGGGCATCGTAGCCGGGGATGGGAGAGGGGTTGCCGTCCTGAAACGCCACAGGCAGATCGGAGAAGGTCAGGTGGGAGATGCCGGTGCGCTTGCAGCGCAGCTCGATCACCTTTTTCAGCTCGGGCACCACATCGTTGGCCACCTGGTCGCGGAACTTCCGGATCTCGGCAGGGCCGTAGCCGATGCGGTTCATCCGCACATAGGAAAGCTCGCTGTAATCGTGGTAGCCCAGGATCTGCGCCTGTGCGTTCAGGTTCTTGACGATCTTGGTGTACAGACCGTCCAGCTCGTCACGGTGGGCATCGAAATACGCTGCCTCAGCCTCGTAGGCAGCGCGGCGGACGGCAGGGTCCAGGTTCTCCTTATAGGGGCCCAGCTGGGGAATGGTCAGCTGCTTGCCGTCAAACTCGACCAGTGCGCCGCCGTACACCTGCTGGTACTGGCTGACAAGGGCGTTGTACTCCTTCTGCAGCTCCACGGTGCGGTCATCCATGCCCAGCACGGCATTCTTCATACCGGCCACGCAGGTGGTGCCAAAGGCTTCGGTCAGCGCGTCCACATGGGCGTTGGCCAGAAATGCCCGGCTGATCTCCACCCGTGCGTTCTCCACGGCGGGGCCGTTGGCATCAAAGAAGTCCTGCTCGGCCTTCCAATAAGCGTCACGGGTGTCGCAGGTGTAGTGGATGCTTGCCAGCTGTGCGGCGGTGTTGTAATCGGCAAAGGCGCGGCTCTGCTCGTAGTAAACATTCACCAGCTCCTCGCCGCTGGCGGCCCCGGCGGCCTTGGCAGCCAGCGCCTTGCACTGGCCCAGCAGGGCATCAATGTCCGGGCGGGTATAACTCATTTCGCTGAATTTCATGGGATTCATCCTTTCGTTTCTTCTTGTCTGAGTGCTGAACCCATATTAGCACGTTTGGGGAAAAAGGGCAATGGAAAAGAGGAACTGCCCCTGTGGAGTAAAGTGTGTCAGAATTGTAAAAGTTAAAATATTTTAGCTATTATTCTTGACTTATCCGACGATTCAGATATAATGGTCGTGTTCGCAAGAAACCTCAAACTTTTTAGATAATAAAAATACAAGTCAATCAAAGGAGAATATTACCATGACGTTTGAAGAAATGAAGAAGATCGTTGTTGACACCCTGAACTGCGAGGAGGACAAGGTGACCATGGAGGCCAGCCTGACCGAGGATCTGGAGGCCGACAGCCTGGATGCCGTGGAGCTGAACATGGCGCTGGAGGATGCCTGCGGTGTGTCCATCCCGGACGAGGAGCTGGCAAAGCTCAAGACCGTGGGTGACATCTACAACTACATCACCGCACATATCTGAGGAAACATGCGATGAATGATATCCGAGATCTGCTCCCCAACCGGATGCGGGAGCGCACTTTCCAGCTGAAAGCCAAGCGGGATGCCGGAGCGGTGTGGCACGAGCCGCAGTTTGTGGAGTGCAAGCAGTGCGGCCGCCGCGCTGCCCGCACCCTGTGGGGCAGAAGTCTGTATGTCTGCCCCAACTGCGGCTACCACATGCCCATTGGCGGGTATTACCGGCTCAGTCTGGTGCTGGATCACGGCAGCTTCCGGGAACTGGACGCTGACCTTGATCCGCAGGATGTGCTGAACTTCCCCGGATACGGGGAAAAGCTTGCCGCCGCCCAGAACAAGACCGGCCTGCACGAAGCTGCTGTCACCGCCGTCGGCCGCATTGGCGGCGTGGCCTGCGTGGCAGCCGTGTTGGACAGCCGGTTCTTTATGGGCAGCATGAGCACGGCTGTGGGCGAGAAGATCACCCGCGCCGTGGAGTACGCCACTGCCAAGCGCCTGCCTCTGGTCATCTTTTCGGCCAGCGGCGGCGCGCGGATGCAGGAGGGCATTTTCAGCCTGATGCAGATGGCCAAGACCAGTGCCGCCATCCAGCGCTTTTCGGCAAAGGGCGGGCTGTACGTCAGTGTGCTGACCCACCCCACCACCGGCGGCGTGACCGCCAGCTTTGCAAGCCTGGGCGATATCATGCTGGCCGAACCGGGGGCACTCATCGGCTTTGCCGGCCCCCGTGTCATTGAGCAGACCATCGGTGAAAAACTGCCCGCCGGGTTCCAGCGCAGCGAATTCCAGATGGAACACGGCTTTGTGGATCAGGTGGTGCCCCGCAGTCAGCTGCGGGATACGCTGATCCAGGTCCTGCAGCTTCATGCCGGAGGGAAACACGAATGATAAAAGATATTTTGGAGCAGCTGGCCCCACTGGACGCACAGATCGCCGCGCTGAAGGGCAGCGGCAGTGACATGGAGGCCATCACCGCCCATGCGTCCGAACTGGCAGAGCTGGCGGTGGAAGAGGACGAGATCCTGCGCTCCTGCGGCCCGCTGACTGCCGAGGACCGGGTCTTTCTGGCCCGTCACCCGGAACGTCCGCACATCGACGAGACGATCTCTGCCCTGTTCACGGATTTCTTTGAGCAGCGCGGCGACCGGCAGTGCAAGGAGGACGCGGCCATTCTGGGCGGCGTGGCCCGTTTCCACGGGATGCCGGTGACAGTCATCGGCCACCGCAAGGGTTCCACGCTGGAGGAAAATCTGGCCTGCAACTTTGGAATGCCGGGGCCGGAGGGTTACCGCAAGGCTCTGCGCCTGATGAAGCAGGCTGAAAAATTCGGTCGTCCCATCATCACCTTTATCGACACGCCGGGCGCTTACCCCGGCAAGGATGCCGAGGAGCGGGGGCAGGGCGAGGCCATTGCCCGGAATCTGATGGAGATGAGCGGCCTGACGGTGCCGGTCATCGCCGTGGTCACCGGCGAGGGCTCCTCCGGCGGCGCGCTGGCACTGGGTGTGGCCAACCACATCCTCATGCTGGAAAACGCGGTCTACTCAGTGCTGAGCCCCGAGGGCTTTGCCAGCATCTTGTGGAAGGACTCCTCCCGCAGCGGCGAGGCCTGTGAGATGATGAAGCTGACGGCGCAGGATCTGTACCGCGGCGGCATCGTGGAAGAAGTGATCCCGGAGCCGGTGGGCGGTGCCCAGCGCTGCCACGCGGCCCTGTTTGAGCGCATGGATGCCGCTCTGCGCGCCCACCTGAAAGAATTGTGCCGCATGAGCGACCGGCAGCTGGCCGATCAGCGCTATAAAAAGTACCGCCAGATCGGAGAAACGAGGAACGCATGAATGGTTTACAGCTGATCGCCACCGGCGGGGCACTTCCCGGACGGACGATCACCAATGACGCGCTGAGCCGCATGGTGGACACCAGTGACGCATGGATCACCAGCCGCACCGGCATCCGCACCCGGCACTGGTGCACCGAGGATGAATCTGCCGCCACGCTGGCCATTGCGGCCGCGCGGCAGGCCCTTGACCGCAGCGGCCTTGCCCCGGCGGACATTGCCTGCTGTGTCTGCGCGACCCTTTCTGCCCCGGATGCCACCCCCAGCGTGGCCTGTCAGGTACAGGCGGCACTGGGGCTGCCCGAAAACCGGCCCGCGCTGGACATCAACGCGGCCTGTTCCGGTTTTCTCTATGGCATGGCTGTGGCGCGGGGAATGCTGACGACTCTGGGCGGGCAGTATGCCCTTGTCATCGGGTGCGAAGCGCTTTCCCGCCTGATGGACCCCACCGACCGCTCCACCTGCGTGCTGTTCGGCGACGGGGCCGGAGCCGCCATTTTCCGGCTGGCAGATACCCCCTTTGCGTTGACGCTGGGGGCACGCGGCAGTGATGTCCTTCATGCGGGCGGGCCGAGCCGGGAAGGCTCTGCCCCCATCACCATGGACGGCAAGGCGGTGTTCCGCTTTGCCGTGGATGCCCTTCCCAAGTGCCTGCACACGGTGCTGGACGAGACCCGGCTGACCCTCGAGGATCTGTCGTGGGTGGTCTGCCATCAGGCCAACAGCCGCATCATCGACCACTGCATCAAAGCCCTGCAGGCCGACCCGGCAAAATTTTATAAGAACATGGATCGCCACGGCAACACCAGCGCCGCCAGCATTCCGGTCGCCCTCAACGAGCTGGCCGAGAGCGGGCAGCTGACCCCGGGCAGACCGCTGGCCTGCATCGGCTTTGGCGGCGGCCTGACCTGGGGCGGCGCGATCCTGCAATACAAAGAGTGAAAATCATGTTCGGCAAACGGGCTCGCCCTCTCAGTCACCTTCGGTGACAGCTCCCCCAAAGTGGGAGCCTTTGGCAAAACCGAAAAGTTTACCGTACTGCCAAGGGCTCTCCCCTTGGGAGAGCTGTCGAGCAGAGCGAGACTGAGAGGGCGAGGACGCTTACCGATAGGATAAAACTATGAAACTTTTAAATGAAATTTTAGGCACAAAATACCCCATCATCCAGGGCGGCATGGCAAACATTGCCACCGGTGAGTTTGCCGCAGCCTGCTCCAATGCAGGTGCATTGGGCATCATCGGCGCAGGCGGTATGAATGCCGACACCCTGCGCGAAAATATCCGCCGCTGCAAACAGCTCACAGACAAGCCCTTTGGCGTGAACATCATGCTGATGCACCCGCAGGCAGACGAGTTTGCCCAGATCGTTGTGGAAGAAGGCGTGCAGGTGGTCACCACCGGCGCAGGCAACCCGGGCAAATATGTTCCCATGTGGAAAGCGGCGGGCATCAAGGTGATCCCCGTGGTGGCTGCCGCCGTGCTGGCAAAGCATCTGGAGAAGCTGGGCATCGATGCCGTGATCGCCGAAGGGACCGAGAGCGGCGGCCATGTGGGCGAGATGGCCACCATGGCGCTGGTGCCGCAGGTGGTGGACGCTGTGGATCTGCCCGTCATTGCGGCGGGCGGCATTGCCGATGGCCGTCAGCTGGCAGCAGCCCTGGCGCTGGGTGCCTGCGGCGTGCAGGTGGGCACCTGCCTGCTGGTGAGCCAGGAGTGTCCCATCCACGAAAACTACAAGGCTGCCCTGCTCAATGCCAAGGACAGCGACACCATCGTGACCGGACGCATCGGCGGTTCCCCGGTCCGGGTGCTGAAAAACCGGATGAGCCGTGAATATGTCCGGCAGGAAAAGGCCGGTGCCGATAAGATGGAGCTGGAAAAGTACACGCTGGGCAGTCTGCGCCGGGCCGTGTTTGAAGGCGACATCTCCACCGGCAGTCTGATGGCCGGTCAGGTGGCCGGAATGCTCCACGAGGTGCGCCCCGTGGCAGACATTCTGGATGACCTGTGGAACGGCGGGAGGCAGCGCATCCGCGCGCTGAGCGAGGAATGCTGACGCTCGGAAAGAAAACCCTGTCTGTGCCCATCCTGCAGGGCGGCATGGGCGTGGGCGTTTCTCTGGGCGGGCTGGCCGGTGCCGTGGCGGCCTGCGGCGGCATGGGGTGCATCTCCACCGCCGATGCAGGCTATCGGGAGCCGGACTTTGCCCGTGACCCGGCCAGCGCCAACCACCGCGCCCTGACCGCTGAGATCCGGAAAGCAAAGCAGATCGCAAACGGTGCCGGTATGGTGGCCATCAATGCAATGGTGGCCACGCAGGACTATGCCGCCGCCATCCGCACCGCGGTGGAAGCGGGCGTGGACGCTGTGGTGTCCGGCGCGGGTCTGCCGCTGGAGCTGCCTGGCCTTGTGAACACGATGGAGGTCGCCATCGCGCCCATCGTTTCCAGCGGGCGGGCGGCAAAGCTCATCCTGCGCCGCTGGGCCAAGGAGTTCGGCCGCACCGCCGATTTTGTGGTCATTGAGGGCTGCAAGGCAGGCGGTCATCTCGGCTTTGCGGAGCAGGACCTGTTCTCCGGAACCTGTCAGACACTGGATGAGATCCTGCCGGAGGTGCTGGCCGAGGTAAAGCCCTATGAGGCGCAGTTCGGCCACAGCATCCCCGTGTTTGTGGCGGGCGGCGTGTACACCGGGGCCGATCTGGCTCACTTTACCAGACTGGGTGCCGCAGGCGTTCAGCTTGCCACCCGCTTTATCACCACCTACGAGTGCGATGCATCCCAGGGGTACAAGGACGTTCTGCTGAACGCCGGTTCTGAGGATGTGCGCATCATCCACAGCCCGGTCGGAATGCCGGGCCGGGCGCTGAACACGCCGCTGGTGCAGGCCATGGCGGAGGGCAGACGCTTCCCGCCCCGGCACTGTGCCCGCTGCCTGAAGACCTGCGACCCTGCCAAGGTACCCTACTGCATCACCCATGCACTGATCGAAGCGGTCAAGGGCAACCTGGAGGAAGGACTTTTCTTCTGCGGGGCCAATGTGGGCAGGCTGGACCGGATGTACACCGTCCGTGAGCTGATGGATGAACTTGTGACCGAATGGAGGCAAAACCGATGAAGCTTGCTGTTTTGTATGCCGGTCAGGGTGCCCAGCACCCCGGCATGGGCAAAGAATTTTACGAAGCATCTTCCGCTTTCCGTGCCGCGTTCGACGCTGCAGACCTTCCGTTTGATCTGCACCGCGTCTGCTTCGACGACCCGGACGGCGTTCTGAATCAGACCGAATACACCCAGCCCTGCATGGTGGCCTTTGCCTGCGGCGTATCCGCCGTTCTGGCCGAGCAGGGGGTCAAGCCCGCTTATGTGGCCGGTCTCTCTCTGGGCGAATATTCCGCGCTGGAAGCCGCCGGTGTATTCACCGCCAAGCAGGCCATTGAGCTGGCAGCCTACCGCGGCAAAGCCATGGCCGACGCGGCCAGCGGCATCGACTGCGGCATGACCGCAGTGCTGAACCTCGACCGGGTCCCCCTTGCAGAATGCTGTGAGCAGGCATCCGCGCTGGGCTGTGTGCAGATCTGTAACTACAATTGCCCGGGCCAGCTGGTCATTGGCGGCGAAAAGGCCGCAGTGGACAAGGCCGCGGAGCTTGCAAAGCAGGCCGGTGCCCGCCGGTGCATCCCGCTCAAGGTGAGCGGCCCGTTCCACACCCGTCTGATGGCTCCCGCCGGGGATGCCCTGGCAAAGCGCTTTGCCGCCGAACCCTTTGGCGAAATGAGCGTTCCGGTGCTGTTTAACTGCCTAGGCCGTGAAAAAGCCGAGAGCGACAGCATCCCGGCCCTGCTGGTCTGGCAGGTGCAGAGCAGTGTCCACATGGAGGACACCCTGCACCGTCTGGGCGAGCTGGGTGTGGATCACATTCTGGAGGTCGGCCCCGGCAATGCGCTCTCCGGCTTTGTGAAAAAGACCCTGCCCGGTGTGACTTGTGTGTCGGTGGAGACCCCGGCGCAGCTGGACACCGTTTTGAACGCATGGAAGGAAGAACAATGAACGAAGAAACCATCATCCGTACCGCCGTTGTGACCGGCGGAAGCCGGGGGATCGGCCGGGCAGTGTGCGTACAGCTTGCCCGGCAGGGCTGCCATGTGGTGGTCAACTACTGCCACGGCGAAGCGGCTGCTGCCGAGACCGTGTCTCTGTGCAGGGCCCTGGGCGCGCAGGCTGTGGCCGTGCAGGCCGATGTTTCCACCGCCGAGGGCTGCAAAAAGCTCTTTGAGGAAGCGGTAAACGCCTTTGGCCGGGTGGATATCCTTGTGAACAATGCAGGCATCACCCGGGACAACCTGATCCTGCGCATGTCCGAAGCAGACTTTGATGCCGTGCTGGACGCAAACCTCAAGGGTGCGTTCCTCTGCTGCAAGGAAGCGGCCCGCCGGATGGTGCGCCAGCGCTGGGGCCGGATCGTCAATCTGAGCAGTGTCGTTGCCCTGCGGGGCAATGCAGGCCAGACGAATTACGCCGCCAGCAAGGCCGGGCTCATCGGCCTGACCAAAAGCCTGGCCCGGGAGCTGGCCAGCCGCAATGTGACAGTAAACGCTGTTGCGCCCGGCTTTATTGAAACTGATATGACCGCCGCCCTGCCGGAGGCTGTCCGCACCGAAATGGCAAAGGACATCCCGGCAGGCCGCGCGGGCCAGCCGGAGGACGTGGCAAACGCGGTGGCGTTTTTTGCCGCAGAACAAAGCAGTTATCTCACCGGGCAGGTGCTCTGTGTGGACGGCGGCATGGCAATGTAAAAGGAGAAATTCTCTATGGAAAAACGCAGAGTCGTGATCACCGGTCTGGGCACCGTGAACCCGCTGGGCAACACTGCTGCCGACAGCTGGGCTGCCGCAAAGGCAGGCCGGTGCGGCATTGGCCCCATCACCCAGTTTGACACCACCGATTTCAAGTGCAAGCTGGCCGGTGAAGTGAAAAACTTTGACCCCGAGACCGTTGTGGACAAAAAGGAAGCCCGGAAGATGGCCCGCTTCACCCTGCTGGCACTGGCTGCTGCAGCCGAGGCCATTGCCGACAGCGGCCTGAATACGGAAGCAGAGGCCAAAAACATCGGTGTGGTCCTTTCCAGCGGCATTGGCGGCCTGCCCACCATCGAGGAGCAGCACACCCGCGGGGAAGAAAAAGGCATGGAGAAGGTCAGCCCCTACTTTGTGCCTATGTCCATTGCCAACATGGCGGCGGCACAGGTGGCCATCCGGTTCGGCCTGAAGGGCATGTGCACCTGCCCGGTCACGGCCTGTGCCGGCGGCACCAATGCTGTGGGCGATGCCTTCCACCGCATCCGGGACGGTTACGAGACTGCCATGGTCTGCGGCGGTGCCGAAAGCTGCATCAGCCCGCTGGGCATCGGCGGTTTTACCAGCATGAAGGCGCTTTCCACCGCCACCGACCCGGATGCTGCCAGCCTGCCCTTTGATGCCCGCCGCGGCGGCTTCGTGATGGGCGAGGGCAGCGGTGTGCTGGTTCTGGAAGAGCTGGAGCACGCCCGGGCACGCGGTGCGCATATCTACGCCGAGGTGGTGGGCTATGGTGCCAACTGCGATGCTTACCACTTTACCGCACCGGCTCCCGGCGGCACAGGTGCCATCGACTGCATGAAGCTGACACTGGCCGATGCAGGCATTGCCCCGGAGCAGGTGGATCACATCAACGCCCACGGCACCGGCACCCACATGAACGATGCCTGCGAGACGGCTGCCATCCATGCCGTGTTCGGTGAGCACGCAAAGCAGCTGACCGTGGTCAGCACCAAGAGCATGACCGGCCATCTGCTGGGCGGTGCGGGCGGCATCGAGGCCGTGTTCACGGCGCTGGCCCTGCGAGACCAGTTTGCCCCGCCCACCATCCACTACGAGCAGCCTGACCCGGAATGCGATCTGGACTATGTGCCCAATGCAGGCCGTGCACAGGCCATGACCTACGCACTGAGCAACAGCCTGGGCTTTGGCGGGCATAACGCCTGCATCGCCCTGCGCAGATGGGAGGGCTGAGCCATGGCAGAACCGCGCACCGTGCGGGAGAATGCAAACGCCCTGAACAGTGAGCAGATCGCAGCCCTTCTGCCTCACCGCTACCCCTTTGCCCTCGTGGACCGTATCCTGGACTACGAGCCGGGTCAGTGGGCCATTGGCCGCAAGTGCGTATCCCGCAATGAAGAATTCTTCTGCGGTCACTTCCCGGGCCAACCGGTCATGCCGGGGGTGCTGATCCTGGAAGCACTGGCCCAGACCGGAGCTGTTGCGGCACTGAGCATCCCCGAAAACAAAGGCAAGCTGGCCCTCTTCGGCGGCATCAAAAATGCCCGCTTCCGCAAACAGGTCGCCCCCGGAGATGTTCTCACGCTCCATTGTGAGCTGGTGGAACAGCGCGGCCCGGTGGGCATCGGGAAGGCATCCGCTTATGTGGATGGCAAGTGCGCCGCAACAGCGGAGTTGACCTTTGTGCTGACCGAAGCAAACACAGGGGCTTAAGGCGCTTTGTGCGCAGCAATCGCCCCCAATACCATATCGTATATAAAAGGCAGGATACCATCGCCATGATGATATCCTGCCTTTGTTCGTTCCTGTTTACCGTTCTGCATACTCCCTCCGCAGAACCTCTTGTAAACAAAAAACGTACCCGAACCCTTTTTCATAAAGAATCGGGTTCGGGTACGAACTGTATGGTGGACGGTACAGGACTCGAACCTGTGACCTCCTGCACGTCAAGCAGATGCTCTACCAGCTGAGCTAACCGTCCAGATGTCGTATCGACTTGAGTATGATACCACATTTTTCGCGCAATTGCAAGGGCTTTTTTGAAAAAAGTCTGCCTTTTCCGTTTTTTGCCCCGGAGGATTGGCGCAAAGGCCCCTTTGCGGGGGCTGGCAGGGGAGAGGTGCTCAGAGCGCCCGGCGGATGATGTCGTAGAGGATGGGCTTCATGTTGTCGATGTTGTCGGGCTTGCCCTCCAACACGGAGGTATAGCACACCGACATGCACATGCTGCCCAGGGCGGTGATGCGCTGGTAGATCTCCCGCTCAGTGCGGCCTGCCATCTCGGGGCTGCACATCACGATCTGGAGGACCTTGCGCATCAGCGGCTCGGCCTCGCCGCTGGCTTCGATCTGATCCAGCCCGGGCCAGACAAAGCTGCGCTCCAGGAAGCGGAGCATCAGGGTGTCCGCGCGCAGGGCTTCGATGATATGGTCAATGACAAAGATCATCTGGTCGGGAAAGCTGGTAAGCTCGGCGGCGTGCTGCTCGGCGGCGGCACAGGCGTTGTCCAGCAGCTGGTAGCTCACCCGGGCCAGCAGGGCCTGCGTGACCGAACCCTTATCGGCAAAATAGAGGTAGAATGTGCCCTTGCCCACCTTGGCGCGGGAGGTGATATCCTCCACGCTGGTCTTGGAGGTGCCCCGCTCCAGAAACAGCTCGTAAGCTGCGTCCAGAAGCGCGCGGCGCTTTTCCTGTTTCTTTCCTTCCACGGTGCTCATAGCTTGCTGCATCCTCTTTTCTGACGTTGTTTTGTCGTGTAAACAATATTTTAGCAGGGAGAAGGGAAGAGTGCAAGAGCAAAAGCCCCCGGACAAGCTATACAATTTTTGCTTTGTGATAAGAAAACTGACTTTTGGTCATTTTCTATCTTGACACCTTGCGTCGATTGGTTATAATAGTGCTTGCTCAGAAATGACCACGGGTCATTTTAGGGCAGATCCAATCAACTTTCGTATGGAGGGTTCCCATGAAAAAGATCGCACAGAGCATCGTGCGTCTGCGCAAGCTGATCTTAACAGTAGCGGTCCTGCTGTTGATCCCTTCCGCAATCGGCGCGGTTGCTACCCGCATCAACTATGATGTCCTGACCTATCTGCCGCAGGAGCTCGACTCCATGATCGGCGAGGTAGCGCTTGAGGACGACTTCCATCTGGCCTCCACCGGTATGATCACGGTGGAAGGCCTGCCTACCAATGAACTGATCGCCATGAAGAAGGACATTGATGCGGTGCCCGGTGTCACACAGACCTTCTGGCTCAGCGATGTCATCGACCCCAGCATCCCCACCGAGATGCTGCCCGCGGATGTCCAGCAGTTCATGTTCGGTAAAAATGATTCTACCATGCTCATCGTCCGGTTTGATGCGCCCAGCGCCAGCGACGAGACGATGAACGCCGTCAAGCAGATCAAACAGGTGCTGCGGCACGACTGCTACTTTGGCGGCATGAGCGTCATTCTGCAGGATACCAAGGCGCTGATCAATGAAGAGATGCCGCTGTACATCCTGTGCGCTGTGGGTGCCAGTATGCTGGTGCTGTTCCTCTCGCTGGAGAGCACCATCACGCCTGTGCTGTTCATGCTGGGCCTGCTGTTCCCCATTGCGTACAACTTTGGCACCAACATCTTCCTGGGTCAGATCAGCTACATCACCCAGGCGCTTTCCACGGTGCTGCAGTTGGGCGTGACGATGGACTTCTCCATCTTCCTGCTCCATCGTTATCAGGAGGAAAAGGAACTCCGCTCCTCCAACGAGGAAGCCATGGTGACCGCCATCTGCAAGACCATGACCTCCATCACCGCTTCCTCCCTGACCACCATTGCGGGCTTCCTGGCACTGTGCGCCATGCGGCTGACGCTGGGCCGCGATATCGGTGTTGTTATGGCAAAGGGTGTGGCGCTGGGTGTCATCTGCACCATCGTCATTCTGCCTGCTTTGATCCTGACCTTTGATCAGCAGGTCGAAAAGTACAAGCACCGCACCATCGTGCCCAAGCTGACCAAGCTCAGCTACTTTGTTTCCAAGCACGCAATGCCCATCGTGGTCGTCTTTCTTGTGCTGCTGGTGCCCTTTGTGGTGGCCCAGCAAAAGACCGAGGTCTACTACACCCTGTTCGACTCGCTGCCCCAGGACCTGACCGGTATCGTTGGCACCAACAAGCTGGGCGAGGACTTTGGCATGACCACCTCCCACTTTATTCTGGTGGATGAGGACCTGACCGCAACGCAGGTGTCTGACCTCTGCGATGAGCTCAAGGATGTGGACGGCATCACCCAGGTGGTGAGCCTGGATTCCATCACCGGCCCGGGCTTCCAGACCGAGCTGCTGCCCGACAGCGTGACCGAGATCCTGCAGTCCGGCGGCTACAAGCTCATTCTGGCCAACAGCTCCTATAAGACCGGTACCGATGCCATCAACAACCAGCTGACCGAGATGAATGACCTTATCAAGGCGGTTGACCCCAACGGTGTCATCACCGGCGAGGGTGCCATGACCAAGGATCTGATCGAGGTCGCGGACGTGGATTTCAAGAACGTCAACGTCTGGTCGATCATGGCAGTCGCTGCCATCATCCTGATCTCCTTCCGGAGTCTGTCCATCCCTGTGCTGCTGGTTGCCAGCATCGAGGCCGCCATCTCCATCAATATGGGCATCCCGTACTTCACCGGTACCCAGCTGCCCTTCATCGCCAGCATCGTCATCGGTACCATCCAGCTGGGCGCGACTGTGGACTACTCCATCCTGATGACCACCCGTTATCACGAGGAGCGCAGCTATGGCCGCACCCCGCAGGAAGCTGCCCAGCAGTCGCTGGAGCACTGCAGCCAGTCCATCCTGACCAGCGGCCTGACCTTCTTTGCCGCAACCGTCGGCGTGGCCGCCATCAGTAAGATGGAGCTGCTGCAGAGCATCTGCCGGCTCATCTCCCGCGGCGCACTGATCAGTATGGCTGTCATTCTGGTCGTTCTGCCCGCTGCCCTGATGCTGCTGGACTGGGTCATCCGCCACACCACCATGCACTGGCTGGTCCCTGAATCTTCCAACGCCAAGAAGTCTGATAAGGAGTAATTACCATGAAAAAATCGCTTCGTTTCGCCAGTGCGGCGCTGGCGCTGACTCTCGCCGCAGGCATGACCCTGCCCGCCTTTGCAGCCGCCAAGGCCGATTATTCCAAGGACGAGACCGTCTACGCCGTGATGAACGCCGACGGCTCCATCAAGTCCACCACCGTCAGCGAGCACCTGTACAGCGCTTCCGGCCTGTCCAATGTCACCGATGAGAGCACCCTGACCGATATCCAGAACACCGAGAGCGATGCCGCGTTCACCCAGGACGGCGAAAAGCTGGTCTGGAACACCGACGACACCGACGTGTACTATAAGGGCAATACCGACAAGGCCCTGCCCATCACCGCAAATGTCACCTATACGCTGGACGGCGTGACCGACAGCCTTGAGAACCTGATCGGCAAGAGCGGCCACCTGACCGTGACCGTCGACCTGACCAACAACGAGACCGGCACCGTGACCGTCAACGGCAAGGAGTGCACCGTTGTCACCCCGCTCATCACTGCTGTGGGCGTGATCTTTGGTCAGAATGCCACCAACCTGAGCGCCGAGCACGGAATGCTGGAATCTGCCGCCAAGAGCAGCGTGGCCGCTTTTGTCTGCCTGCCCGGCGTAAAGGACTCTCTGGACGGTCTGCTGCCCGATGACCTGTCTACTGTGGAGGATTATCTGCAGGACAGCGTCACCGTGGAAGCCGATGTCGAGAACCTGACCGCACCGCAGGTCATGCTGGCCTGTGCCACCAACGCCGATGCGCTGGGCACCAATGCCTTTGACCTGAGCAGCCTCAACGAGCTGACCGATGGCATCGGCCAGCTGAACGATGCCATGAACCAGCTGATGGATGGTGCCGCCCAACTGGTGGACGGTGCTTCTCAGCTGGCCAACGGTACCCTGGCCCTGCTGGACGGCGCTTCTCAGCTGAACAGCGGTGCTTCTGCCCTGGACGATGGTCTGGGCCAGCTGACCAACGGTCTGGATACCCTGAGCTCCAATAACGCCGCCCTGCAGGCCGGTGCCCAGCAGGTGGCCGATGGTGTTCTGGCCTCCGCCAACAGCACCCTGATGGAGGGCGGCCTGATCGACACCCCCATGACCTGGGACAACTATGCTTCCGTCATTGACGAAGTGCTGACCATGAACGAAAAGACACTGGCCGCTGCCCGCAAGAAGATGGTGCGCACCGTCTGGGAGCAAGAGCCCAGCTTCAAGGCCAGCCAGCTGGACATTGCCCTGTACCTCTCCGCAACCAAGACCAACCATGACCTGGAAGCGGCTCTGCGGCTGATGCAGAGCTACGACCCCTCCATGTTCAGCGCCATGCTTGACCTGAGCACTGCCAGCGCCAAGCAGACCGTGCATGACGAGCTGAAGTATCAGGCTGAGAACAGCCAGGATATCGCAGATGTCCGTGCCCTGAAGAACAGCCTGGCGCAGATCCAGTATTTCGTGTCCAGCGTCAACCAGTACACCAATGGTGTTGCCACCGCTGCTGACGGTGCCCACTCCGCAAAGGACGGTGCCGCCCAGCTGGCCGATGGAACCAAGACCCTGTATGACGGCGTGACCACCCTGAATGATGGCGCAGGCCAGCTCAGCGATGGCACGGTCCGGCTGAACGATGGCCTGAACCAGTTCAATGAGGAGGGCATCTCCAAGCTGACCGGCGCTCTGGACGAGGAGCAGATCCATGGCCTGAAGATCGTGCTGGACGAGATGACCAGCCGTCTGGAGGACTACACCAGCTTTGCCGGTAAGTCCGAGGATGCTTCCGGCAGCGTGAAGTTCATCTATAAGACCGGTGAGACGGTCGCCGCTGCGGATGTTACCGCCCAGACCACCGCCGATGTGCAGGAAGGCAACTTCTTCACCCGCCTGTGGCAGCGGATCGTGAACCTGTTCAAGTTCTGAAAAAACGGTGTGCCTGCTTGACAAGCCGCCGGAGATTGACTATACTACAAATAGATTCGTCAAGAAAAATGACCGCTCAGGCACTGAAACGTTGAGGCGGTCATTTTTTATGCCAATTTTAAGGAGACCACAGCATGGCAGAGAGGGAATTGTATCCGGACGGGGAACAGCGCCGCCGCATCATGGATTTTATTATGGCGGCTGGTCAGACCCTTTTGGAGAACGGGGCAGAGGTGTTCCGGGTGGAGCAGACCATGGAGATCATGGCGGCCAGCTTCCACCTGCGGGAGTTCCATGTCTATGTGCTGACCAACGGCATTTTTGCCAGCGCAGGCACGGCGGAGATGAGCGAGGTGCGCAACGTGCCCACCCGTACCACCCACCTGGGGCGGGTGGCGGCGGTGAATCAGCTTTCCCGCCAGATCGCGTCCGGGGAAGTGGAGACCGTCGCCGAGGCCGAGACCCGGCTGGCTCAGGCCAGGTGCATCCCTTTTCCAAAGGACTGGGTGCAGCTTGCGGCAGGCATGGGCGGCGCGTTCTGCTTTGCGCTGATCTTTGGCGGCGACCTGAAAGCCGGGCTTGCCGCCGCTGCGGCCGGTGTTGCGGCCAACGCCTATCTGCTGTTCTGCGGGCGGCGCGGCGTGGGGGGCGGGTTTCGCACCATCTCCACCGCCGCCCTCATCACTCTGTGCTGCATTCTGGGCTGCGGCCTGCTGGGCACTGAGTCCAGCCACGCCATCATCGGCACCCTGATGATCCTGACCCCCGGCATCGCCTTTACTATGGGCATCCGGGACTTTGTGCAGGGCGATTATCTGTCCGGCACCATCCGGATGATCGATGCGCTGCTCATTGCGGCCAGCATCGCCATCGGCGCCGGCCTTGTGCTGAGCCTCTATGCCTTTTTGAAGGGGGTGGCCGTGGTATGACAGAACTTCTTTTCACCGGGGAGCAGCTGGGCCGTCTGGCCCTGCAGTTCCTGCTGGCCGGGGCGGGCACCCTGAGTTTTGCCATCCTCTTTGCCTGCCCCAGGCGCACCCTGCCCTACTGCGGGCTGGTGGGCGCAGTGGGGTGGCTGGTATACGAGATCGCGGAGCTGTTCGGGATGGAAGCCTTTGCAGCCTCGCTGCTGGCGGTCATTCCGCTGACGCTGCTGGCCCGCATCCTTGCGATGACCCTCAGGACACCGGTGACGGTGTTCCTGCTCACCGGCATCTTTCCGCTGGTGCCCGGTGCGGGCATCTATTACAGTGCCTACTACTTCATTCAGGGCAACAACGCTCTGGCGCTGGCAAACGGCATCTCCACCTTCAAGATCGCCGTGGCGCTGGCCGTGGGCATTGCCCTGGTGCTGGGCATCCCCCTGCCGCAGAAACGCCGATAAAACAAAAACGAGACCGCCCACCGGGCGGTCTCGTTGGTTGTGTGAATGATTTATTCTGCAATGGGAACAAGGTGGATGATTTGTGCACCATTGGCAAAGTTCAGGGCAAAGCTGCTCTTGCCGTTGCCGCTTCCCACAGAAAGCTCGGTCTCCGTGCCGTCTGCGTTTACCAGCATCAACCGGTAACCGGCTACGACATCGGTATTCACCACCACGTTCAGGGTGATATCGACCTCGGAAATGCCGTCACTGCCGATCAGGGCCACGGTCATAATACGCTCACCATTTGCCAGCGTACCGTGGAAGACCGTCAGACCAGAGAAGTTGGTGTAGGCGGAAGTAACTGCCTGCAGAGCGGGCGCATCTTTCTGCGCACCGGTGGCAACATCTACCCGATGGCTGGACAGAACGCCTGTCTGATTCAGGTGGAAGTCTACATTGGTATCGGGAACCAGAGCAGGAATCACTTCCTGTTCCTTAAAGACAAGGCCACAATCTGCACAATGGCTGCCCTCAGTCAGGCCAACGGAGCTGTAAGTGGGAGCCACGGCGGCATCCACAACAGAGGTGTGGCCTTTGGCAGAGCCTTCATCGGACTGGGTGTCAGTTACATCACAACGGTCACACTTTGCGGTTTTGGTGCCGTCCTCAGTGCAGGTGGCATCGTCGTTGCTGATGTAGTTGGTAAAGCTGTGATTCAGAGCAGAAACCGTTTTCTGTGCAACCAGGATTTTGTTGCAGACAGAGCAGTGGCTGCCCTCAGTCAGGCCTGTTTCGGTGCAGGTTGCTGCAACAGCCGGGTCAATCACTTCGGTGTGGTTGGTGGAGGAGACAACTTCCTGGGCGATCAGTATTTTATTACAGTCACCGCAGTGGCTACCTTCAGTCAGGCCCGTTTCGGTGCAGGTGGGAGCTACGGCAACATCTTTAACTATGTTTGCATGATTGTTGGGATCGATCGGAAGGCTCTGTGCCGGAACGATATAGTCACAGCGTTTGCACTGCTGTGTTGCTGCTGTTCCCTTCGTTACACAAGTAGCAGGAACTTCCGCAACATTCTTATAATCGTGTCCGGGGGCTTCAATATTCTTTCCTAAGGATACGAGCAAGCCGCAATCATTGCAATAAGTATCACCGGTATAGCCATTTTCTGTACAGGTGGCATCTTTTGCATTCCGAAGTTCCCTATTGTTACCGTGGTTAAGCAGATTTTTGACAAGTGGAATGCCCTTTATTACTACGGCTCCGCATTTTTTACAAACTTTATCACCAGAATAGCCCATCTCAATACATGTTGCTGCTTTATAATTTATGGTTTCTCTCCCTGTTCCAATATGGTAGCATTTTGCCTGCATCGCGACCCCATCCGCACCAGTTGCAAAGCCGATGGCAGAACTGCCGACAACGACACAGCCTGCGAGGATGAGAGCGACAAGGCGTTTGTAAAGCTTTTTGTTTCTCATAGTTCTCTCCTATTCCAATTTTTGCAAAATTTCCCGTTTTTTCGGTTTTCCGCACTGACTCTATTATACCCTCCCCTTTTTTTTCTTGTCAATTGATATGTTCTCGTGCTTTTGAACGATTTTTTCTTCCGTTTTTTGGCAATTTCGCCATACGCTTTTCGAACAGGACGGTTTCGAGAAAAACCACTGCGAAGATATGATTTTACTTCGGAGAAAGTGACTCCCAGACCAGAGCTTGTATATATTCATTCTTTCTTCGGCTGTTTCTGTATAAATGTTTTCAAAAGGGTTTCATTTGTTCCGATTTTTTGCACAACACTTGACTTTTTTATTTGTACAACATATACTAATTCTGTTCCTTGATGACACGATGAAGCGCATTGTGCCGGGAAAGTGAAAAAATATACAATCAACAGAGGAGTGTTTGAATATGAAAAAGATCAATCGCCGCAGCTTTCTGGCTGCCGCTGGTCTGACCGCTGCCGCTCTGGCTCTGACTGCCTGCGGCGGTTCCGCCTCCAGCACCGCTTCTTCCACTGCAAGCAGTGCAGCTTCTTCCACCAGCGCTGCCGCTGAGCTGACCACCGTTGAGGCTGGCAAGCTGACCATGGCCACCAACGCCACCTTCCCTCCGTACGAGATGACCACCGACTCCGGTGAGATCGAGGGCATCGATGTGGACACCGCCAAGGCGATCGCTGAGAAGCTGGGCCTGGAGCTGCAGATCGATGATATGGACTTCGACGCAGCCCTGCTGAGCGTGCAGCAGGGCAAGGCCGATATCGTCATGGCTGGCGTTACCGTGACCGACGAGCGCAAGGCTGTGATGGACTTCTCCGACAGCTACGCCACCGGCATCCAGTCCATCATTGTGCCGAACGGCTCTGACATTGCTTCTCCCGATGATCTGGCAGGCAAGAAGATCGGCACCCAGCGCGGCACCACCGGCTACATCTACTGCTCTGATGACTTCGGCGATGACGCTGTGGTCGCATACGACGACGGCCTGACCGCTGTGCAGGCTCTGAAGAATGGCCAGGTCGATGCAGTTGTCATCGACAATGCACCCGCTACGGAGTACGTTGCCGCCAACCCCGGTCTGGTCATTCTGGACACCAGCTACGCCGAGGAGGACTACGCCATTGGCATGGCAAAGGGTTCCGCTCTGGAGGATGCTGTCAATGCCGCTCTGGAAGAGCTGAAGGCTGACGGCACCCTGCAGTCCATCGTGGACAAGTACATCACCGCTGAATAATTCAGCTGTACCTTGTATCACGGGGAGGCGGCCCCATTTGGGGTACCTCCCCTTTTTTGGAAAGAACAGGTTACAAAATTCTAACAATTTTAGAAAGCGAGGATGCGAATGGCCGCACAATACGAACTGCTGAAAGAGCTGCTGAATAGCGGCACGAAGCTGGGCTTCGGGCAGGAAATGTTCTTCAAATTTTATCAGGCGTTCATCCTGAACGACCGCTGGGTGCAGTACATCCAGGGCGTGGGCACTACGCTGCTGGTCACCGCCATTGCGCTGGCAATGGGCGTGGTGCTGGGCAGCGTGGTCGCACTGGTGCGTGTTGCGCACGACCAGCAGCGTCCTGGCCGCAGGAACCCGGT
This sequence comes from Faecalibacterium sp. BCRC 81149, assembly GCF_022750605.1. Classification (NCBI taxonomy): domain Bacteria; kingdom Bacillati; phylum Bacillota; class Clostridia; order Eubacteriales; family Oscillospiraceae; genus Faecalibacterium; species Faecalibacterium sp. BCRC 81149. The sequence goes on from NZ_QXJA01000009.1 coordinate 85,953, forward strand.
GCTGGGCTTCTTCAACGCCGTCTGTCAGGTGTATACCACCATCATCCGCGGCACCCCCATGATGGTGCAGCTGCTCATTATGAGCATGGTCATCTTTGCCAACAGCCGCAACTTTACCATGGTCGGTGCGCTGGCACTGGGCATTAACTCGGGCGCTTACGTTTCGGAGATCATCCGCGGCGGCCTGATGGCGGTGGACCCTGGCCAGATGGAAGCCGGCCGCAGCCTGGGCCTGAACTACATGACCACCATGGTGGTCATTGTCATTCCGCAGGCCATCCGCGCGGTGCTGCCTGCACTGGGCAACGAGTTCATCATCCTGCTCAAGGATACCTCGCTCATCACCGTCATCGGCGGCAAGGAGCTGCTGTATGCGGCGCAGGGCATTATGAACCGTACTTACGAGGCCATGTTCCCCCTGTTGGGCGTTGCAGTGGTCTATCTGGTTTTAGTCATGATCTTTACATGGCTGCTGTCGAAGTTTGAGAGGAGGATGGCGCAAGGTGACCGCTAATCATGCTGAAAAGATCCTGGAAGTCCGTGGTCTGACCAAGACCTACGGCGGTGAGACCAAAAAGGGCGCAAAGCAGCCCACCCCCACCCTGGATGTCCTGAAGGGCATCGATATCGACATCTACCGCGGCGATGTGGTCTGCCTGATCGGCCCCTCCGGCTGCGGCAAGTCCACCTTCCTGCGCTGCCTGAACCGGCTGGAGATCCCCACCGGCGGCTCCATCAAGTTTGAGGGCATCGAGGTGGATGATGCCCACATCGATGCCGTGCGCCAGAAGATGGGCATGGTGTTCCAGCACTTCAACCTCTTCCCCCACCTGACCGTCAAGCAGAACCTCTGCCTGGCCCCGGAGCTGCTCAAGCTCAAGAGCAAGGAGGAGGCTTCCAAGCGTGCCGAGGAGCTGCTGGCCCGTGTCGGCCTGTCCGATAAAGCCAATGTGTTCCCCAAAAGCCTTTCCGGCGGCCAGCAGCAGCGCATTGCCATTGCCCGCGCTCTGGCCATGGACCCGGATGTCATCCTGTTCGACGAGCCCACCTCCGCCCTCGACCCTGAGATGGTCGGCGAGGTGCTGGAGTTGATGAAGGAGCTGGCCCACACCGGCATCACCATGCTGGTGGTCACCCACGAGATGGGCTTTGCCCGCGAGGTGTCCAACCGCGTCATCTTCATCGATGAGGGCAGGATCCAGGAAGATGAGCCCCCGCAGGAGCTCTTCTCGAACCCCAAGCATCCTCGTCTGAAAGCTTTCCTTTCCAAGATGCTGTAATTGAAGCTGAAAAAACTGTATTGAAAAGACCGCCAGAGCAAGCGTTTCTACTTGCTTTGGCGGTCTTTTTGCTGTGAGGGGGGTTATCCAAGAATGACAGAGACCTCCACGTTTTCGCCGGCCTTTGCCAGTGGCAGGAGGGTGCCCGCAATAGGAGCACCGTTCACGGTGACGCTCTGCACGCCCTTCTGCACGGCGTGGGGGTTCTCCACCCGGATGTGGTACACGGCACCCCGGTAGCGGCGGGTGACGGTGTAGCCTGCCAGCGTGTGGGGGATGCAGGGGTCAACGCGCAGACCATCCAGAGTGGGCTGGATGCCCAGAATGTACTGGCTCACGTTCACGAAGGTCCATGCCGCCGTGCCGGTCAGCCAGCTGTTCTTGGCCTCGCCGAAGGTGGGGGCATCGCGGCCTGCCACCATCTGGCTGTAAACGTAGGGTTCGGTGCGGTGGATCTCGCTGATGTCCTCGATATAGGCCGGACAGGTCTTTTTGTAGACAGCAAAGGCCCGGTCACCGTGGCCCAGCACGGTCTCAGCACAGCTGATCCAGGGGTTGTTGTGGCAGAAGATACCGGCGTTCTCCTTGTAGCCCGGGGGATAGCTGGAGATCTCGCCCAGATTGAGCCGGTAGGTGGTGTAGGCGGGCTGGAGCAGTACCACGCCGTACGGGGTGTCCAGCCGCTCCTCCACGCTCTTCAGTGCGGCTTCGGCCTGACCGGTCTCCCGGCCGATCCCGGCCATCACGCACATGCCCTGGGGTTCGATGAAGATCTGCCCCTCGTCGCATTCCCTGCTGCCTACGGGGGCACCAAAGGCATCGTAGGCACGGCGGAACCATGCGCCATCCCAGCCGGCGGTCAGGGTGGCCTGTTCTACTGCATCAATGGCAGTGCGGGCACTGGCAGCCTCCTCAGTGAGGTGCAGGTGGTCACAGAGTTCGGCGTACTCGCGGCCGTATTTCACGAACATGCCCGCAATGAACACGCTCTCAGCCACAGGGCCCTCGCTGGGGCCGGTGATCTGGAAGCTCTCGCCTGGGTGCTCCGAGAAGCAGTTCAGGTTCAGGCAGTCGTTCCAGTCGGCCCGGCCGATCAGGGGCAGGCCGTGGGGGCCCAGATGGGTATGGGTGTAGCGGAAGCTCCGGCGCAGATGCTCCATCAGGGGCTGTGCTCTGGTCACGTCGTTGTCAAAGGCAACCGGCTCGTCCAGGATCGACCAGTCACCGGTCTCCCGCAGATAGGCGGCGGTGCACGCAATGAGCCAGAGCGGGTCATCGTTGAAGCCGCTGCCCACGTCGCTGTTGCCCTTTTTGGTCAGGGGCTGGTACTGGTGGTAGGCACTGCCGTCCTCAAACTGGGTGGCAGCAATGTCCAGAATGCGCTCCCGTGCGCGGGAAGGGATCATGTGGACGAAGCCCAGCAGATCCTGACAGGAATCCCGGAACCCCATGCCGCGGCCGATGCCGCTCTCGTAATAGCTGGCACTGCGGCTCATGTTGAAGGTGACCATGCACTGATACTGGTTCCAAAGGCTCACCATCCGGTCCAGCTTTTCCTCGCCGGAGGTCAGCTGCCAGCCCGAGAGCAGCTCCTGCCAGTAGTCGGCCAGTGCCCTGCGGGCGGCATCCACCTGTGTGTCGGTGGCATAGCGGGCCATCATGGCCTCGGCCCGGGCTTTGTTGATGATGCCGGGAGCGCTGAATTTTTCCCCGACCGGGTTTTCAATGTAGCCCAGCCCGAAGATGATGCTCTTTTTCTCACCCGGTGCCAGCGTGAGATGGAAATGGTGGGCACCCACCGGAGCCCAGCCGTGGGCAATGCTGTTCGAGCAGTGACCGGCTTTGACCGCTTCCGGTGCGGCGGAGCCGCCGTACACGCCACAGAAGGCATCCCGGCTGGTGTCGAAGCTGGTAACGGGGGCGTTGGCCCAGAACACGGCGTAGTGATCCCGGCGCTCCCGGTACTCTGTCTTATGATAGATGGCACTTTCCACCACTTCCACCTCGCCGGTGGAAAAGTTGCGCTGGAAATTGGAGCTGTCGTCCATGGCATCCCACAGGCAGAACTCCACATAGCTGAACACGTCCAGCGTGCGGGGGGCAGCGGTCTTGTTTTCCAGCGTCAGCCGGTCGATCTCACAGGCATCGCCCCGGGGCACGAACAGCTCCTGAGCGGCCGCAATGCCGTTTTTTTCGCCCTGCAGGATCGTGTAGCCCAGACCGTGGCGGCAGGTGTAACTGTCCAGTTCCGTCTTGGCGGGCTGCCAGCCCGGGTTCCAGATGGTGCCGCCATCGTTGATGTAGATGCGGTGGCCGTCCATGTCCAGCGGGGAATTGTTGTAGCGGTAGCGGGTCAGCCGCCGCAGCCGGGCATCCCGGTAAAAGCTGTAACCGCCGCCGGTGTTGGACACCAGACTGAAAAAGTCCTCGCTGCCCAGATAGTTGATCCAGGGCAGGGGAGTGCGGGGCGTGTCGATCACATATTCCCGGCGCGCATCATCAAAATGTCCGAATCTCATAGCCTTGTTCCTCCTTATAGGGTAAACCGGAAATGCTGAAATCATTTGATGGCGAAAACGATTTAGGGTTTGCGGCCCAAGGGTGGGAAAGGCACTTGTCACCCTAAGAATAGTCTATCCTGCGGGAAAAATCAAGAGCGGACCTGAAATATACAACAAGGGTGCAGCGGGCTGGTTCAGGGGTGGAAACCGGTATGGGAACGAAAAAATTATCGAACGGTAACGAAATGTAACGAAAACGATACAGACTGCATAATTCTGAGGAAATGAAATCTCGCAACCTGCTGAAATGCGGACTTTTAGGATAAAACTTTTCTTCTTCTGCTTGATTTTTAGTGCAAAGTGCGCTATATTGAAATTGCGAAAACGATTTAGGATTCGCTCGGGAGCCCTGAGCGGGTCCCTGTGAGGGAGGGCGGCGAAATGTCATCCTTGAAAGATCTGGCGCGTGAATGCGGTGTCTCGGTGGCAACGGTGAGCAAAGCGCTCAATGGCCAGTCGGACATCTCTGCTGCGACCCGCGACCGTGTCCGCGAGGCGGCCCGCCGGATGGGCTATGTGCCCAATATGGCGGCCCGCGCGATGAAGACCAACCGTACCTACAACCTTGGCGTTCTGTTTGTGGACGAGCGGCAGAGCGGCCTGGCCCACGAGTACTTTTCGGCGGTGCTGGACAGCTTCAAGGTGCAGGTGGAAAAGCTGGGCTATGATATCACCTTTGTCAACCGGAACCTCGGCGGCAGAACAATGACCTATCTGGAGCATTGCCACTACCGGGGCGTGGATGGAGCGGTGATCGCCTGCGTGGATTTCAACGATCCGCAGGTGGTGGAGTTGGTCAACAGTGATGTGCCGGTGGTGACCATCGACCATGTGTTCAACAACCGGATGGCGGTCCTTTCCGATAATGTCAACGGGCTTTCGGCGCTGGTGCGGTACGCCTACGCCAACGGCCACCGCCGCATCGCCTTTATCCATGGCGAGCGCACGGCGGTGACGGAGAACCGGCTGGCGGGCTTCTACAAGAGCTGTGCGGAGCTGGGGCTGCAGGTCCCCGAAGAATATGTGCGCTGCGGTGTGTATCACGATCCCGACCGCTGTGCCGAGGAGACCCGGGCCCTGCTGGCACTGCCCCAGCGGCCCACCTGCATCCTCTTCCCCGATGATTTCTCGGCCATGGGCGGCTGCATCGCTCTGCAGGAAGCGGGCCTGAGCATCCCGGAGGATATTTCCGTGATGGGATATGACGGCATTTACCTCTCCCGCGTGATGAAACCCCAGCTGGTGACCTGGCAGCAGAACACCAGAATGCTGGGCCGGATGGCAGCGGATAAGCTGGTGCAGATGATTGAGCACCCCCGTGTGACGCTGGCCGAGCAGATCCCGGTGACAGGAAAACTGCTGGAGGGCGGCTCGGTGCGCAGCATCGAATGAATGGGTTGGATTTGGTTCCGGGCGAACCGGAGCCTTGAATTTGAAACGCTTTTTCACGAAAACCATTGAAGGAGGTTTTTCATTATGAGAAAGATTTCGCGTCGTAATTTCCTGCTGGCTTCCGGTGCAGTTACCATCAGTGCAGCGCTGAGCGCATGCGGCGGCTCCTCTTCTTCTACCGGCGCGGCATCCTCTGCCGCAGCTTCTTCCGCCGCTTCCGATGCTCCGGCAGCTCAGGGCAAGGTGCTGAATATCTGGTGCTGGAACGACGAGTTCCAGGGCCGCTTCAATAACTATTACCCCGAGGTCGCCTCCATCGCTGAGGACAAATCCACCACCACCCTGAAAGATGGCACCGTTGTCAAGTGGACCATCAACGCCAACGAGAACAACAACTACCAGAATAAGCTGGATGAGGCCCTGCTGAATCAGGACTCCGCCGCCGATGATGACAAGGTAGATATCTTCCTGATCGAGGCTGACTACGCACTGAAGTATGTGGATTCCGATTACGCACTGGATGTCAAGGCAGACATCGGCCTGACCGATGCCGATCTGGCCGGTCAGTACCAGTACACCAAGGATATTGTCAGCGTGGACGGCAGCCAGCGCGGCACCACCTGGCAGGCGACCCCCGGTCTGTTCGCATACCGCCGCAGCATCGCCAAGGAAGTGCTGGGCACCGATGATCCCACCGAGGTGCAGAGCCATCTGTCCGATTGGGATAAGTTCAACGAGGTGGCTGCACAGGCCTATGCCAAGGGCTACAAGATGCTGTCCGGCTTCGATGATGCTTACCGCACCTTCTCCAACAACGTGGACGCTCCCTGGGTGGACGGCACGACCGTCAAGGTAGACCCCAACATTATGAAGTGGGTCGATCAGACCAAGGAGTACACCGATAAGGGCTACAACAATAAGTCCAGCCTGTGGGACAGCCAGTGGGCAGCCGATCAGGGCCCGAGCGGCAAGGTGTTTGGCTTCTTCTATTCCACCTGGGGCATCAATTTCACCCTGCTGGGCAACTCTCTGGAGACCCCTGTGGCCGAGGGCGGCAAGGAAGAAGTGGGTAACGGCATCTACGGCGATTACGCAGTCTGCGAAGGTCCTCAGCCCTATTACTGGGGCGGCACCTGGATCTGCGCGGCAGCCGGTACCGATAATACCGATATCATCCGCGACGTGATGCAGAAGCTGACCTGCGACGAAGCCATTATGAAGCAGATCACCCTGGATACGCAGGATTACACCAACAACGAGAAGGCCATGGAAGAAATCGCAAACAGCGATTATGCCTCCGACTTCCTGGGCGGCCAGAACCATATCGCCCTGTTTGCAGAAGCTGCAAAGAAGATCGATATGTCCAACGCAGGCCCGTACGATCAGGGCCTGAACGAGAGCTTCCAGAATGCCTTCAAGGATTACTTTACCGGTACGGTGGACGAGGATACCGCAAAGGCAAACTTCGAGACCGCCATCAAGGAAAAGTACCCCGAGCTGACCGATGTGGTCTGGCCCGCATAAGCGCAGCCGGAACCTGAAAACCTTTTGAACCGAATCCGAATGGGGCGGGCCGGACGCTGATCCCGCCCGCCCCGTTTTGCTTTGGGCAGTGTACGTCAGGAGGGCAGTTACTATGGGAGCAAAACCAAAGAAGAACGGCTCGATCAGCTATGCAAAGTGGGGCTATATCTTCATTGCACCGTTCTTCCTCATCTTTGCGCTGTTCCAGCTCATTCCACTGGGGTCTACGATCTATTACAGCTTTTTTGAATATTACCGCAGCGGCCTGAAGATCATCGGCCCTACCTTTGTGGGCCTGAAGAACTACATCACCCTGTTTGCAACCGACCTGCCCAAATACTTTGGCAACACGCTGCTGCTCTGGATCATCGGTTTCATCCCGCAGATCGCCATCTCGCTGCTGCTGGCGGCCTGGTTTACCGACCTGCGCCTGAAGCTGAAGGGCCAGACCTTCTTCAAGACAGTCATCTACATGCCCAACCTCATCATGGCTTCGGCATTTGCCATGCTGTTCTTTGCCCTGTTCTCGGATAACGGCCCCGTGAACGCTGCACTGGTGGGCATGGGCATCCTCAAGGAGCCCTTCAGCTTCTTGAACAGTGTCTGGGGCAACCGCGGCCTCATCGGCCTGATGAACTTCCTGATGTGGTTCGGCAATACGACCATCATGCTGATGGCGGCCATCATGGGCGTGGACCCCACCCTGTATGAGGCAGCGGAGCTGGACGGCTGCACCCCGAACCAGATGTTCTGGAAGATCACCATCCCGCTCATCCGGCCGATCCTGGTCTATGTGATGATCACTTCGATGATCGGCGGCCTGCAGATGTTCGATGTGCCGCAGATCCTGACCAACGGCAAGGGCGGCCCCGACCGCACCTCCACCACCATGATCATGTACCTGAACAACCACCTGTTCAGCAAGAACTACGGCATGGCCGGCGCGGTCTCGGTGGTACTGTTCCTGGTGTGCGCAGTGCTCTGCGTGATCGTTTACATGGCCCTGACCAAGGAGGACGACGGCCTGAGCAGGGCCGAGCGCAAGGCCCGCAGGCAGGCGGCCAAACAGGTGAAGGGAGGAAAAGCATAATGTCACACGCAGTCAAGACAAGATCCGAAAAAGCGACCCTTGCGGCCCGCCGCACGGTGTGCTATGCGGCGCTGGTGCTGCTGAGCTTTTTATGCCTGTTCTTCTTCTATGTGCTGGTCATCAATTCCACCCGTACCCATTTTGAGATCCAGAAGGGCTTTTCCTTTCTGCCGGGCAGATCCTTGATGACCAACCTGAAAAATGTGCTGTCAGATGCCAACATCCCGGTGCTGACCGGTGTGCGGAACAGCCTGATCGTGTCCGGCTGCTCGGCTGCCCTCAGTGTCTATTTTTCGGCCCTGACAGCCTACGGCATCTACGCCTATAACTTCCGGTTCAAAAAGGCGGCGTTTGCCATCATCCTGCTCATTATGACCATGCCGACCCAGGTCTCGGCGCTGGGCTTCCTGCAGCTCATCACAAAGATGGGGCTGAAGAACAGCTTCATTCCCCTCATCATCCCCAGCATTGCGGCCCCGGCGGTGTTCTTCTTTATGAAGCAGTATCTGGATGCCAGCCTGCCCATGGAGATCGTGGAAGCCGCCCGCATCGATGGCGCAGGGGAGTTCTACACCTTCAACCATATCGTGCTTCCCATTATGAAGCCCGCTCTGGCGGTGCAGGCCATCTTCTCCTTTGTGTCCAGCTGGAACAATTATTTCATCCCCGCACTGGTGCTGGATACGGCAGACAAAAAGACCCTGCCCATCCTCATTGCACAGCTCCGCAGTGCCGACTTCCTCAAGTTCGATATGGGCAAGGTCTATATGCTGGTGGCCATTGCCATCCTGCCTGTGATCATCGTTTATCTGCTGCTGTCCAAGTTCATCGTCCGTGGTGTTGCACTGGGCGGTGTCAAGGGCTGAGCATTCCGTTCTCTCCTTCGGAAAAAGCACCCGCAGCCAGCAGGCCGCGGGTGCTTTTCTATCCTCTCGTGCTCAGCCGGCTTTGGCAATGCGCTGCATCGCGGTGGAAGCGACATGCTTCTCCTTGATGGTGCGGAGCTGGGCCATGTGGTCGGTGTTTACGTGGGCCTGCTGCTGGGCTTCGGAGTCCCACTCCTCAACGATGAGCAGCTCGTCCGGGTCGGCGGCGCTCAGGTAGTAATCGTAGCGCTCAAAACCGTCCTCCTGCTGGACCTTTGCCAGAATGCCGGCAGCGGCGACCTCCTGCAGAAAAACGTCCCGCTGGCCGGGGAGCATACGGTAGGTGACCAGAAGCATCATGCGTTCCATGGTGAAATCTCCCTTATAATGTTCCAATGTGTGTTCTCTTAGACAAAAGCCGCCGGAAATCGCTTCCCGGCGGCTTTTGCTTATTAGGAGGATCAAAAGATGATCCCTGGAGAACTTAGTTCAGGATGGTCTGCTCGGTCTCGACATCAAAGACGTGGACCTTGTGCGGATCGAATGCAACGCGGACGGTGTCTCCGTTGCGTGCCTTGGAGGTGGGAGCAACACGGGCGGTCATCTTGTTGCCCTTGTACTCCAGGTACAGGTAGATCTCAGCGCCCATCATTTCGGACACATCGACCTGAGCCTCCAGGTGGCAGTCGGGGTGCTTTGCCATAAACTCGGGCTCGTCGTCGATATCCTCAGGACGGATGCCCATCTTGACCTTCTTGCCAACGTAGGAATCCAGCTTGCCGTCAGCGGTCTTTTCCTTGGGCAGGGGGATGGTGTCGCCGCCCAGGTCAATGGCGTACTGATCGCCGTTCTTGGTCACGGTGCCGTCCAGGAAGTTCATCTGGGGGCTGCCGATGAAGCCGGCAACGAACATGTTGCAGGGCATATCGTACAGGTTCTGCGGGGTATCGACCTGCTGGATGATGCCGTCCTTCATAACAACGATGCGGTCGCCCATGGTCATAGCCTCGGTCTGGTCATGGGTAACGTAGATGAAGGTGGTAGCCAGCTTCTTGTGCAGCTTGATGATCTCGGTGCGCATGCTGGTACGCAGCTTTGCATCCAGGTTGGACAGGGGCTCGTCCAGCAGGAAGACTGCCGGGTTACGAACCATTGCACGGCCCAGAGCAACACGCTGACGCTGGCCGCCGGACAGAGCCTTGGGCTTGCGGTCCAGCAGGTGCTCAATCTCCAGGATCTTGGCAGCCTCGTGAACGCGGCGGTCGATCTCGTCCTTCGGGGTCTTGCGCAGCTCCAGACCGAAAGCGATGTTCTTGTAAACGGTCATGTGGGGGTACAGAGCGTAGCTCTGGAACACCATGGCGATATCACGATCCTTGGGGGGAACGTCGTTGATCAGGCGGCCGCCGATGTACATTTCGCCCTTGGAGATCTCCTCCAGACCGGCGATCATGCGCAGGGTGGTGGACTTGCCGCAGCCAGAGGGGCCGACGAAGATGATGAACTCCTTATCCTGGATCTCCAGGTTGAAGTCGGTAACAGAAGGAGCAGTAGCGCCCGGATAGATCTTGTAGATGTGCTGGCAGCTAATCGAAGCCATAGGTCATTGCCTCCATTAAAATTTTTCTATGTTATGGCACCTTGACGGTGCACGCTCTCGTTGGTATTATAATAGCAGATAACTTTGTGATATAAAATAGCATTTTATTGATTTGAGGTGTCAGATATTGCTTTATGATTGGACAAGCACCGCAGCCCTTGGCGTGGTGCGGGATATCCAGCCCAAAGAACCCCTGACCCTGACCGGCGAGGGGCTGTGGGTCTGCCTGATCTCCAGCGGCAGATGCACTGCCAGCCTGACCGATGCCTCGCCCTCCCCGACGGGCAGCGCACTGATCCTGCCGCCCCAGAGCGCGGCTGCGGGCCATCTGGTGCTGAGCCGCGCCCCGTTGACCCTGACCCCGGAAGGGGAGAGCCACCTGCTCTGCATCCAGCTGACCGGGCAGGCGGCGGTGCAGTTCCTTGCCGGGCTGACGGAGCTGCCGTTCCTGGCCCGGGGCGAGACCTGCCCCGCCGCCGCAGAGCTGCTGGGCCGCCTTGCCGCCGAGGCCGATACACCCCGCAGCCGGGCTGCCAGCCAGCTGGCCTTTGCCCTGCTCTGTGAGCTTGCGGGGGCCGACAGCGCCGCCCCGCCTCTGCCGCCGCTGGTGGAGGCCGCCATTGAGGATATCCGCCAGAACTACGCTGGCCTGTACGGTGTGGAGGAGCTCAGTGAGCGGCTGGGGGTCTCCAAGAGCCACCTTGTCCGCACCTTTACTGCCGCCGTAGGGGTGCCCCCGGGGCGCTACCTGACCACCGTGCGGGTGGAAGCTGCCATGCGGCTGCTCCTGCACCGGGAATACACGCTGGATGTCATTGCCAGCCTGTGCGGCTTCTCAGGGGCCAACTACCTGTGCCGGGTGTTCAAAAAAGAGACCGGCCAATCCCCCGCACAGTGGCGGGCCTTGGCCGGTCAGACAGCGCGGCCCCTCAGCCCGGCGGAAAGCCAGCGGGAGCAGGCACTGTATATTTAAAATGTTCAGGAGTCGGGGCAGCACCCGGCTCTTTTCTGTGGAGGCGTTCAGCCGCACACAGACTGCGGGCGCTTGAGCAGGAACACCGTCAGGGCCAGCGTGATGGCCTCGGCGGCGGGGAAGGCGGACCACACGCCGTTCATGCCGAACAGGGCGCTCAGGATCAGCGAGCAGGTGACGATGGCGGCTACGCCCCGGCTGACCGAGGTGATGGTGGCCTCGGTGGGGCGGTTGACCGCACCCAGATAGCCCGCCGCAACAATATTGCAGCCTGCAAAGAAGTAGCCCAGGAAGTAGATGCGCATACCACTGTGGGCGTATTCGGCCATCAGTGCAGAGTTCTCGCTGTTGAAGAGGGCAACAAAGGTATCGGTAAAGCCAAACACGGCACCGTACAACACCGCCGCCAGCGCCAGCGCAGTGCCGCAGCCCAGCAGAAGCAGCTTTTTTGCCCCGGCCATCTCATTTTTGCCGTAGCACTGGCTGATCAGCGGCTGGGCACCCTGGGCCACGCCGTTGAAGATGGCTGTTGCCACCAGCGCAAAGTTTGCCACCACGCCATAGGCGGCCACGCCCACGTTGCCCGCCAGCCGGAGCAGCAGGAAGTTGAACACGGTGGTGGTCACGGCAGAGGAGAGCTCCCCGACAAAACCGGAGATGCCCAGCTGGCAGCTCTGCACCAGCAGCCGGGCCGAGGGAGCCTGCCGGACAAAGGTGAGCGTGTTGCTCATTTGAAAGAAGTGGCGGCTGCAGATGGCGATGCTGAGCACCGGCGAGATGGCCGTTGCCAGCGCCGCGCCGGGCAGGCCCAGCCCCATGGGGAAGATGAAGATGTAATCGAACACCACATTGAACAGGCTGCCGCTCAGGGTGGCCACCATGGCAAGGGACGGGTCGCCGTCGTTGCGGACGAAGGCCGAGAAGATGTAGTTGCACATGAAGAAGGGTGTGAACAGCAGGAAGATGCGGGTGTAGTTCAGGCCCAGCGCCACGATGTCCCCATCGCCGCCCATGAGCTGCAGGAGCGTGCCCGGGCAGAACGCGCCCGCCAGCATGAACGGGATGGCGATCAGGCAGGCGCAGAGGATGGCGTTGGAAAAAAACCGCTGCGCCCGCGCCTCGCCCTGCGCCTGCAGGATGGCGTACCGGGTGGCCGCACCCAGGCCGATCATCGAGCCGAAGGCAAAGATCAGGTTGTACATGGGCAGGCAGAGGTTCAGCAGGGTCACGCCGTCGGTGCCCGCCGCCTGGGCGATGAAATAGGTGTCGGCCAGAATATAGCACGAGGTGCCGATCAGACCGAAAATATTCTGCGACACATACTTGAAGAACTGCTTTGTCAGGTTCATGGATGCTTCCTTTCCGCAGGGAGAATAGGGGCGTGAAACGTAAAAACGACTACTACTATATCATAAAACCTGGCATATTTCAACGAAAAAACGAGGAAACACGCCGCCGTTCCCCAAGCGGAACACTTCTCCCCGGGGAGATGCCGCTATCCGAAAATGCCATACAGATACTTCCTCTTTTGTGCAACTCGCCAAAGATGGTTTTGGGTTATTGACAAAAAAAAAAAAAAAAAAAAAAATTTATGATTTTTGTGTAAGATGCCACATAAAAACAGAAGAATCGGCAAACCAGCCGGAAGGCTGCGGCGCAAAGCTACAGGGCCTGTAATATGGCAGCCAGCTGCACTTTCTCAACCATACCGCACATGGGCATCACCTCAAGGGGCGGTAGATTCCCAAAGTACAAAACGCAGAGCGTTGTACCAGCCATTTGGCCGGTGCGGCGCTCTTTTTGCTTTGTGCGGGCATGGTTATATTTTGGGAGTATTCATAAAAGGAGGATTTTTATGAAAAAACGACTCATAAGCTTGCTGGTTGCGGCGTGCATGATATTTGCACTACTGCCAGTAAGTGCAATTACAGCATTTGCAGAGGAATCGGTATTAACTGGTTACTGTGGTGCTGATAACTCTTACGAAAGCCAAACATACTATTGTTCCACACAGTATAACGGAGCAGCTCAAACTTTTACTGGCACATATTATCGCAACGCAATCTGGACACTTACACCTAATGGTGCAGACACTTATAAGCTGACCATCTCTGGTACTGGTCAGATGGGAGATTTTGGAACAAGCTGGTCTTTTGGTAAGCCGTGGAATTATGCACTTGCTGAGAAAGAATCAACAGCTGTTACGGAATCCAGAAATAAAATTACAGAAATTGAAATCGCAGCCGGAATTACAGCGATTGGTGCACATGCGTTTGAGGGATACGAAAAAATCTCTAAAATTGAACTGCCTGATAGTGTAACAGAGCTTGGTGAATACGCGTTCAATCATTGCAGTGGCGTTACTTCCGTAAGGCTTTCAAACAACTTGACCGAGATCAAAGCCACTGCTCTCAGTGATTTGGGTACAACTAGTAATGTGGTAGGTTCTGTTGCGAATCCTATTTCCATTACACTGCCTGATTCTTTGCTTTATATCCGCGGTAAGGCGTTTTCACTTTCCAATGGAAGCGGCCTAAAAGGGGATTTGACGATACCTGACAATGTTCAGAGTATTGGAGAGGATGCCTTTGTAAATAATCATGGCTTAACAGGAAATTTGACTATCGGAAAATCTGTGAAAGAAATTGGAGGGGGTGCTTTTTCGAGTTGCAACTTTACTGGTAAATTGTCTGTTCCCGGTTCTGTAACCAAGATCGGTGAAAAAGCATTTATGAGTAATAAATTTACCTCTATCCAGATTGCAAATGGAGTAACCAGCATTGGCGAGTATGCGTTTAGTGGATGTACGAGTGTGCATTCGATTGACCTTTCAAGCATAGCACAAGCTACCTATGGGGATAACGCTTTTGCCTCGATGAGTACAAAGCTTATTTATGTTGACAATTTAACGCAAAAGAGCACTGTTGAAAGTACCCAAGGATTCACAAGTTCTGTATTCGCTATTACCAACGGCGGTACTTTCGCAGAGAATGCTACTTTTGAAGAAGGTAAGCTGGCTATTCCTGAAAAGACTGATTACACCTTCAAGGGCTGGTATGAGAATGCCGAGTTTGACGGTAATGCAGTGACCACTGCTGAAACTGGTAAAACTTATTATGCAAAGTGGGAGCTTACCCCCGTTGCCGCAACGATGACTGCAACCACTTCCAAGAGCGCCTATCTGGTCAATACTCCGGTTGATGTGAACATTACCGTTAACCCGGGCACCTATGGGGCAGAGATTCACAAAGGTAAAGTTGCTCTGACCTACGGCGACGAAGTAGAGAAGGTGGAGCTGAACGGCAAGGAACTGGATAAGAAGGACTACACGGTTCAGGAACTTGCTCAGATGGATGGGCCAGGCTCAGCAGAGCAGTGATCTCAAGGCGACCCTGAACGTGACCTACAAAAAGACCGGCAGCTACACCTTTGGTATTGCAGTGAACGACAGCAATGACGAGACCATCTGCAATGCGGATGCAAAGGTCGTTGTTGGCGAAAAGGCCGCTGACCTTACCCCTGCAACCAAGCTCTACACCCTGACTGTCAAGAATGCTGATGTTACCATTAAGAATGGTGACGAAGAGATCAAGGCTGAGAAGAACGGCAAGGGCGAGCTGACCGCCAAGGTGCCCGAAAAAGCTGATGTGACCGTGACCTACACCAGCCAGAGCGATGCGGTTGCATTTGACCAGTGGACTATTACCACCGATGAAACGCTGGATGTAGATGTCAAGAACAACCCCCTGAAGTTCCAAATGCCTGCCGGTGGTGTGACCATCGAAGCCATGACAAAGGATGCCTCCATTGAGGAGAGCGAGCCCAATATTCTGGGCACCGCCGCAGTGGTCGGTACTGCCGCTGCTGGCACCGCCATTCTGGCATGGCAGGGTTATCAGCTGGGCACGGAGCTGTACCTGAAAACCGCTCTGCCCGCTGGTACTGCCATCCCCACAAACCGTGCCGAGCTGGCCCTGCTGGTGTGGAACCATGCCGGTAAGCCCGCACCCGCCGCAGTTCTGCCCGCTGATGCCACCGATACCCAGAAGGCCATTGCCTGGGCTGTGGAGAACGATCTGCTCAAGGCCGCAAAGGACAACGGCGAGACCTATGTGGATACCGATTCCGTGAGCCGTGTTGAAGTGATCCGTGTGTGGAATAAGGCACAGGAAAAGTAAACCCCTTGGAACAAAACCTCTCAGCCGTCACTGCGGAGAGGTTTTGCCCCACAACCAAACCATTCTCTATTCCCAAATAACCTGTGGAAGCGCCCTGCCGGGGAACCGGCGGGGCGCTTCTGCATAGGGGCGGGAGCCGAAACCGCCGCTTTTTCCGCTCTAGCGCCGTGGTTTTTATTGACAAGCCCCCGGCTTGCTATTATAATAGAACAGTCATAATAGCATTCGTGCGCGGCTTTGCGGCTGCGTCAATTCAATAGACAAGGAGAAGATCCAAAATGGCACAAGAAATCAAGATGTCCGCTTCCGGCCTGAAGGCGATGCAGGACGAACTGGAATACCTCAAGACGGTCCGCCGCAAGGAGCTGGCCGAGGAGATCAAGGAAGCCCGCAGCCACGGCGACCTTTCTGAGAACAGCGAGTACGATGAAGCCAAGAACACCCAGGGTCTGGTGGAGAACCGCATCACCGAGCTGGAGCAGATGGTCAAGAACGCTGTGATCATCGACGAGAGCGAGCTGAGTGTGGACAGCGTTTCTGTTGGCACCCACGTCTCCATCAAGATGACCGGCGATGATGAGGCCGAGGAGTACGACATCGTTGGCCGCACCGAGGCTGACCCCATCAACGGCAAGATCAGCGACGAGAGCCCCGTGGGCCACGCTCTGCTGGGCAAGGCTGTGGGCGAGAAGGCTGAGGTCCTGCTGCCCTCCGGCCAGACCGTCGAGTACGAAGTGCTGGCCATTACCCACGCCGCAAACTGAGCCTGAACGGGAGGAAACCATGGAAGAACAAAAGAGAAACCCCGCTCAGGGCCTGTCTGAGAGCGAGCAGGTGCAGGTGCGCCGCCAGAAGCTGGCCGACCTGCAGGCTGCCGGAAACGACCCCTTCACCCTGACCAAGTTCCCGCAGGACGCATACTCTGCCGACCTGAAGGAAGAGTTCAAGGATCTGCCCAACGAGACCGACAGCGGCAAGCATGTCGCGCTGGCTGGCCGTATGATGTCCAAGCGCGTGATGGGCAAGGCGAGCTTTGCCCACCTGCGCGATGACAAGGGCGATATCCAGCTGTATGTCCGCCGCGACGAGCTGGGCGAGGAGGCCTACGCCGCCTTCAAGAAGCTGGACGTGGGCGATATCATCGGTGTCAAGGGTGAGGTGTTCCGCACCAAGACCGGCGAGCTGAGCGTTCGCGCCACCGAGCTGACCCTTCTGGCCAAGAGCCTGCGCCCCCTGCCCGAGAAGTTCCACGGCCTGACCGATACCGAAATGCGTTACCGTCAGCGCTATGTGGACCTGATCGCCAACCCCGAGGTGAAGGATACCTTCGTCAAGCGCAGCCAGATCCTGAAGGAGATCCGTGCCTATCTGGACGAGAAGGGCTTCCTGGAGGTGGATACCCCCATCCTGACCCCCTTTGAGATCGGCGCCTCTGCCCGCCCCTTCTACACCCACCACAACAGCCTGAACATGGACATGGTGCTGCGCATTGAGACTGAGCTGTACCTCAAGCGCCTGATCGTGGGCGGCATGGACCGCGTGTATGAGGTTGGCCGCATCTTCCGCAACGAGGGCATGGACCCCAAGCACAACCCCGAATTCACCAGCATCGAGCTGTATCAGGCCTTCACCGATTTCCACGGCATGATGGATCTGGTGGAAGAGCTGTACAAGCGCCTGGCCCTCAAGATCTGCGGCAGCATGGTCATTCCCTATCAGGGCAAGCAGATCGATATGGGCCACTGGGAGCGCTTGACCATGGTGGAGGCTGTCAAGAAGTATTCCGGCGTGGACTTCAACGACTGGAAGTCCGACGAGGATGCCATTGCCTCTGCCAAGGAGCATCATGTGGAGCTGCCCGAAGTCCCCACCAAGGGTGCCATTCTGGCCGAGTTCTTCGATGCCTTTGTTGAGGACAAGCTGATCCAGCCCACCTTCATCTATGATTACCCTGTCGAGATCAGCCCGCTGGCCAAGCGCAAGCCGGATGATCCCGCCTTTACCGAGCGCTTTGAGTACTTCATCGACTGCACCGAGTACGGCAACGCCTTCAGCGAGCTGAACGACCCCATCGACCAGAAGGGCCGCTTTGAGCGTCAGGTCGCCGAGCGCAAGGCCATCGAGCCCGACTGCAAGGCTCAGGTGGATTACGATTACGTCAACGCTCTGGAGTACGGTCTGCCCCCCACGGGCGGCCTGGGCTTCGGTGTGGACCGCCTGGTCATGCTGCTCACCGACAGCGCCTCCATCCGCGATGTTCTGCTGTTCCCCACGATGAAGCCGATTGAGCAGTAAAATGCGAAATTAAAACGCAGATACGAGAAAATTTTAACATGATTTTACCCATCATCTGCGGTACTACACCACAACTACACCAATTTTGGGACGTTTTCCTGAAAAGGGGCCTTACAAAGCGGTGTGGTGTATGAATTGAATATGCGGATTGGTGTAGTAGGTACACCGAACTCCCAAAACGAAGATACGGCAGCTATGTTGCAAAAAACAACGTAGCTGCCGCTTTTTGTTTCATATAAGGATTTTATGTTACCAATCGGCGTTCCCTGCGGTTAAATCAGCTCGTCGCTGGTGATTATAAAATGCACCTTGATTCAGCATACGCCAAAATTTTCGCCAATGATTCATAGCACACGTTCCACCCAACGCAGTGCAGCGTTAAGACGCTCACTTTGCCGGTCATGATGGCCGTAGTCATCCAGCACAGTTTTGGCTCCACATGTCGCTTGCAGGGCAGTGTGAACTCGTTGGGCATAGCTATAGGCATCACACAGGCGGTTGTTGTGGCCTTCGCCCTCCCGGATACCATTTTGCAGATAAACCTGTGCGGAGTAGTTTTTGGGGACATGTTCCTCTATGAAATCGGCAACACCCGGATACCAGAACGACCCACAGAGGGAAAATACTGCAGCAAAGGCATCTGTTTCCCAGAGACTCATGGTTGCAGCCAGACCGCCCAGCGAATAGCCGCCATACGCCAGCTTTTCCGTGTCAAGGGCGTATTCGTCTATAAGCGCCGGGAGAATTTCGTTGTTCAGTTCTCGATGATATTGTCCTAGCTGCCCACAAAAATCCGGTGTGCCCGGTCGAATAGCCGGTTCCGGCCACGGGGTATATTCTGAAAGTCTGTTATTGGGGTATACCCCCACCAACACTGCTCGTTCCGTGCGCAGATTCAACTGCTCAATCAGTTCCCCATCGTTGAGTAGGATTGCAGGATTTTTGCCTTTGCGCAGTCCCTTTTCCGGGAACCGCACTCCAATTCGATGTGAACCGAGATTTAGAATTTTCATCCATAACCGCCCTTTTTTGTTAATTATTACGCAGTGTGGGGTGCTCCCCACATAGACAAACGGTAGCATTTTGTGCTATATTAGCATTAACTAACCACTTTTGCACAAAGGAGCTCCCAATGAATCAAATATCCGCGCTTCCTAATCCGCTGGAAATTTTATTTCAGGAATACAATCAGGGCCGAATCGAGTCTGTCGGCTTCCGCAGCTTTACCCTGCACGCTGGTGAGAGTAATAGCTACCGCACCCTGAAAAGTGCACTGATTGTTCCGGTGTCGGGTCGGGCCATCTTCTCATTTGAGCACGAACCTTTCATTGCCAAGCGAGGACTATTCCTGCACGGATGTCCCGACAAGACCCTGACCATTTCGGCTTTGGGCGAGCAGGATTTCCACTACATCAATATGTACTACGAAAACGACCGGCCTTTGCTGTTCTCCCACAAGCTCAAAAATCCGGAACAGACCTTTTCCATTCTGGAGCAGATCCTAAAGCTCCACCCGGACGCTGACATCCGCAGCCAGTACCAGCAAGAAAAGCTGACGGAAGAATTCTTCGCCCAGATTTTCGCAGATTTTCAGCCAGAGGAAACTTACAATGAAAGCCAAATCATGAGCATCCTGCTGGATTTCATCGCAGAGCACTATGCAGAGCCGCTGACGCTGGACGCACTGGCCGAACAGGTCAATGAGAAAGCCGGACATGTCAGCTATCTCTTTTATAAGTACAAAAACATCCGCCCCATCGATTACCTCATCAATTATCGTGTCCGAATAGCCACTGAGCTTTTGCGTTCCGGTGACTACACTGTGACACAGGCCGCTCATGAGGTCGGCTACCGAGATGCCTGTTATTTCAGCCGCATTTACAAAAAACGGATGGGCTTTCCGCCCACCCGTATTCTGCCATAACCGAAATTTTTGATTTCAGGTTCCGTTAAGATGCACTGTACATGAAGTTGTACAGGGTCTCAGCAGAATCGATGACCCGTGCACCGTAGTCCATTACGTCATCATAATCCATCTCGATGACCTTCTGGTTGGCGATGGCGGGAACCTCCTGCACGACGGCGTTAGAGGTCAGCTGCTCCACAGCGTCGGCATCGGTGGCACCGAAGCGGTCTGCGCGGACGTAGACGATGACATCCGGATTCATGGAGACCAGATTCTCCAGAGTCAGGCCGTTGCCGCCCTTGTCCAGAACATTCTCAGCGTTCAGGGCATTCAGCATACAACTGCTCATCTTGGAATTGAAGGCCACGAAGGTGCCATCGGCGTAGCCAGCCATGAACAGAACCTTCAGGGGCTCTCCACTCTGGCTGCTGACCTTGTCCATCAGCGCGTCGATTCTCTCCTGCAGCTCGTCAGCGTAAGCGTTTGCAGTCTCCTGCACGTTGAAGATCTCGCCGATGTTCCGCACATCCTCTACAATGTTATCCAGCGACTGATCAATGGAAGCGCTAGCCAGCTCAGTGTAGACGGGAATGCCCAGCTCCTGATAGGATTGGACGGTGCCGATGCTACTCTCAGTGAACATCAGGGGACCCTTGCCAAGGATCAGATCCGGCTCCGTGGCAAGGATGGTCTCCTTGGAAACAGACTTCTTATCGCCAAGGCTGTTTAGAGATGCAATTTCATCAGCAATGTCACCCTTCAGGGCATTGTCATTATCGAACACGCCGACGATTTTATCCTTGAGCCCCAGCTTGATGAGCAACTCAGTCATGGACAGCTGTGTGGACAGCACCTTCTCCGGTGCATGGTCGTAGGTCATATCTACAGCATTGCCATCAGCGTCATAAATCTGCAGGGTCAGGGGGTAGGCAGTCTCCTCAGCGGAAGAAACGGTGCTCTCGGCCACCGATGAAGCCACCTCAGAGGAGGCGGCAGCAGACGATGCCACAGAAGATGCGGTCTGACCACAGCCAGTGGTCAGCATGACGGCTGCCAGTGCCGCGGCAGCAACACTCAGGGTTTTCTTTTTCATAAAGGTTCCTCTTTCTGCGGGATACTCCCGCGTTTTTGTTATAGATATTGAATCATCAGTTTTCCGTTGATCGGGCTGGGGTACACACAGGCTTCTACATCAAAGATGCGACGCAGATTTTCGGGGGTCATCACCGCTTGAGGCTGGCCCTGCGTTACAATTTCGCCTTGTTTCATCAGGTAGAGATAGTCGCAGAACTGCGCTGCAAGGCTCAGGTCGTGCAGCGCTGCCAGGACCGTGATCTGCAAATCTTTGATGATTGAAAGGATTTCTAACCGATAACGGATATCCAGATGATTTGTCGGCTCGTCGAGGATCAGGATCTTGGGCGACTGGGTCAGCGCGCGGGCCAGAACCACCCGCTGCTTTTCACCGCCCGAAAGGGACTGGAAGTTCCGGTCGCGGTAGCTTTTCATGCCTACCTTGTCCAGCGCCTCCAAAGCCATCTCATAATCCCTCTCCCGTTCTTGCTCCAGCAGGGAATGGAAGGGATACCGCCCCATCAGGGCGATGTCCAGCACGGTATAGTCAAAATTGATCTGGTTGAATTGGCCCATCACCGCCATGTTCCGCGCCAGCTTTTTGCCGGAAAAATGTGTGATGTCCTTGTCGTCCAGACGAACGATGCCGCTGTCCATTTTTTGTGTGCGATAGATAGAGCGGAGCAGAGTGGTCTTGCCGCTGCCGTTGGCACCCAGCAAGGCCGAGAATTTCCGGTCCGGCACCTCAATGGAGAGATGCTGTACAATTGGTTTGCCGGAAATCGAAATGTTTACATCTTTCGCTTCCAGTCTCATTCAATTGCCTCCAAATCCATATTTTTTACGCACCATCACATAGACGAAGAACGGCGCACCCACCAAGGCGGTGAAGATGCCCACAGGCAGCTCGGTGTTGGGAATCAGACTGCGGGCGATGGCATCCACCCAGAGCATGAACAGTCCGCCGGATAATGCCGCAATCGGCAGTAGTTTTCGGTGGGCTGTGCCGGCAATGGCGCGGGAAACATGCGGGATGATGAGCCCCACAAATCCGATAGTGCCGCAAACCGATACAAGTGCACCGGTCAGCACCGAGAGTACCAGCAGGTAAACCAACCGACACCGGAAGGTGTTGATGCCAATGGTGGAAGCTGCTTCCTCACCAAGCATCAGACCATCCAGTGTCTGGGCCTGCGTCCGAAAAAAGACTGCTGCTGCCAGTACGATCAGTGCAATGGGGCCGATGTTTTTCCATCCGGCGCGGGTCAGGGAGCCCATCGTCCAGAACTTAATGGACATCATACCGTCAGAATCACCTGCTACTGCAATGATAAAGTTGGAAAATGCTGTCAGCAGTGCATTGACGATCATGCCGGAGAGAATCAGCTTGACTGAGGTGGTCTTGCCATCCGCCGATGAGAGAGCCAATACGAGGAAGCAGGCACCGCCTGCTCCTACAAAGGCCCAAAAGCCGGAGATTACGCCCAGCCCTAAAAAGAGTGAACCGGTGGCTCCCAGCGTTGCGCCTGCCGACACACCAAGAATATATGGGTCTGCCATTGGGTTTTGGACAACTGCCTGCATCACGCAGCCACAGAGCGCCAGCCCGCTTCCTGCTAGAAAGCCCAGAATAATTCGGGGCATTCGGATCTGCCAGACGATCTGTTCAAATGCCACAGATACCGAGGCGCCTGTGTCTGTCCCGAACAGGTGCCGAAGCAGGATCGATAGTGTATCTTGTACCGGAATGCGGACTGCTCCCATGCAAAGCGTAATGATTGCAGAAACAAGCGTTAGAATCATCAATAGAATGATCGTCAGTCGAGTCTTTTTCATATAGAAATCACCCTCTCAAGTAGTTCGAGGTTAGCTTTGACTACCTGCAAAGTATTTTACAGGCTGCTTGCAGATTTGTCTATGGACAATTCTTTAAAGAATGGACGATTCTTGAAAACCGCATGACCGTCTGCATGGGATACCCGGCGAAGACCCTGAAAAGGAGAGCCGGAAAACGCCGCCGGAAGGGGGCAGGAAAGCCATGCAGGGAGAACGGCAAGACGTTGATTTCCCAGTTGCGGAGTAAGAAAATGTGGTCAAAATGACCACATTTTCTTACCGTAACGCCAATGAAAGGACGGAATGCCTATGAGTAACTTTACCCCTGCATGGTTCAAGAAAGGCTTTTTCAACGAATCCCTGTTCTGTGACGATTTTCTGAGCACGCACCAGCTGCTTTACTCGAATGGCGCATTTTTCACCCCGGAAGGCATGGTCACGGACACCATGAACCTGCGCTGTGAAATTTTCGATATGCTGCGAGACCATATCGGCGCAAATATCGCCAAACGAGTCAGCAATGTGGTGGATGTGCTGAAACTGGCGGCACAGGTGGAGGACTTCCCGCCCGTCACCGACCGCATTGCGCTGGCAAACGGCACCCTGTATCTGGATG
This sequence comes from Faecalibacterium sp. BCRC 81149, assembly GCF_022750605.1. NCBI lineage: Bacteria > Bacillati > Bacillota > Clostridia > Eubacteriales > Oscillospiraceae > Faecalibacterium > Faecalibacterium sp. BCRC 81149. Next base: position 109,144 of record NZ_QXJA01000009.1, read on the forward strand.
ACACTTTTCCGGAAGGCAAGCCGGAGATCGTCCGCAACCGCCTGCCCGTCAAGTATGACCCGAAAGCCGCCCAGCCCGTCCACTGGCTGCGGTTTCTATCCGACCTGCTCTACCCGGAGGACATTCCCACGGTGCAGGAGTTTATCGGCTATTGTTTGATCCCCAGCAACAAGGGGCAGCGCATGATGGTCATCAAGGGCAACGGCGGCGAGGGAAAATCGCAGATCGGTGTAGTGCTGTCCCGCTTGTTCGGCTGCAACATGAAGGATGGCAGCATCGGCAAGATCTTGGAGAACCGCTTTGCCCGTGCCGATCTGGAGCACACCCTGCTCTGCGTGGACGACGATATGCGGATGGAAGCCCTGCGTCAGACCAACTATGTCAAGTCCATCGTGACCGCACAGGGACAGATGGACTTGGAGCGCAAGGGCAAGCAGAGCTATCAGGGCTGGATGTACGCTCGTCTGCTGGCATTCAGCAACGGTGACTTGCAGGCTCTGTATGATCGCTCGGACGGTTTCTACCGCCGCCAGCTTGTCCTGACTACCAAGGACAAACCCCTGTCCCGTGTAGACGACCCGGACATTGCCGAGAAGATGGCGGCAGAGGTCGAGGGCATCCTGCTGTGGGCATTTGAGGGCTTGCAGCGGCTGGTGAAGAATGGCTTCCAGTTCACCGAGAGTGACCGTGCCAAGCGCAACCGGGAACTGGTGAAGCGGGACAACAACAATGTGTTCGACTTCCTCGAATCCGAGGGCTACATCCGTCTGAAGGCGGATGCCTGCACCAGCTCGAAAGAGCTGTATGAGGTCTACAAGATGTGGTGCGAGGAGAACAGCCTGAATGCGATCAAGGCACGAGGGTTCAGCGATGCGCTGATCGCCAACCAGCGCAGGTATAATCTGGAATCTACCAATAACATCGTCAACTCGTCCGGGCGGCGGGTCCGGGGATTTGTCGGCATTGAAGCCCTTGTGCAGCCCGACCTTACCACCAATAGCTGGCGGGCATGACCCCCTATAAAGGAGAACTTTGGCGTTTTGCTGCGTACGTGCGTACGCGGCAGATGCCTTTTCTTTGTACGCACGTACACAGCGATTGTCCAAAAACGCGCCATATAGGGGGGGGGGTATTGGCAAAGTGTCAGGTTGACAGTTTGCCAAATCAGGTGGTCAAAATGACCAACTGAAAAAGCCGGACGAGCTGCGGGCAGGGATTCGCAAATCATTGCCTGTCAGCTTGCCCGGTGCAGAAGTGCAGAGGGGTGCGGATCGCCTGCGGCGACCTCAAAAGGCCGCAGGCATTTTGAAGCACCGACCGAGCCGACAGGCGAGACCGCAGCCCTTTGAAGGGAGTCAAGGGGGAACGCCTTGCCCAGTGATATGATGCTGTGCGTCATATCCTACTGGGTATTATCTGGCGCAAAACGGCGGCAGATCCAGCAGCTCCGCTGCTGCGATTTCCCTGCCAAGATGTTGAAATGGAGGGATGTCTATCTGAAATTGACACGACACAACGGACGAGCCGGAACCCACGGCACCTATAATCCCAAGCACAATGACCGCAGTTTCAACCTTGCCAACAGTGAGCACATCGACCCGGAACGAGCCAAGGGCAACATCTACTGGGACTGCTTCCACGGTTTCCGTTCGGCTCTCGCTCCACCCGACCCGGATGATCTGGCGGCGACCTTCTCGGATGTGGAACGTCAATTCTACGAAACCCACTACACGGCTTTTGTGGAAAGCCAGAACGAGCGTAACGCCAAGATCCGGCACACGGAACGTAACCGCTCCATTCCTGACCTGCTGTCCAGCCGCAAGACCTGCCCGGAAGAAACCATCTATCAGCTGGGAACAAAGGACGACCATGCTTCGGGCGAAGTTCTTCTGGCGGTCGTGACCGAATTCATCGAGGAGTTCAAGGCAAGGTTCGGAGACCATGTTCATGTTTTGGATTGGGCATTGCATCTGGATGAAAGTACACCGCATATCCACGAACGTCATGTGTTCGACTGCGAGAACAAGTATGGTGAGGTGGCACCCCAGCAGGAAAAGGCACTGGAAGCGTTGAGTTTTGAGCTGCCCGACCCGGACAAGCCCCTCAGCCGCCGCAACAACCGCAAAATCACCTTTGATACCGCCTGTCGGAAGATGCTGTTTGAAATTACCAAGCGGCACGGGCTGGAATTGGAGGAAGAAGCGGAGTACGGCAACCGGCAATATCTCGAAAAGCAAGACTTTATCCTTGCCAAGCAGAAGGAGCAGCTTGCCGTCCAGCAGAACAGGCTGGACGAATTGACCCTCAAGGTCAACGACATGGAAACGCTGATCGATGAAGTTTCGGCTGCGGCCTACGACAAGGCGGTGGAGGTCGTGACGGATGTGGTGCGCACCGAGACCCGGAAGGAAGACATGCGGATGATTGAGGACACGAAGAAGTGGGTGTTATCGCCAGAGAGAAAAGCTCCCAAAGCCACGAGGGAATATGCCTCCCATCGTTTGGACGATGTGCTGAACAAGTTCCTCAAGACCATGCAGACCACCGCCACCCGCTTGCAGGAGAAGCTCCTGAAGCCGGAAGTCCGGCAGAAAGGCAAGGAGCAGGTCAAGAAGAAAGCACGGGATTCCGTTCTGCAACTGCTGAGTCGCTTGCAGGCAGAACAGGCACAAAACAAACCAGCGGCACAACCCCGCACACAGGAGGGGCACTCGGAAATCTGAACCTCATCGGGAGCGTTTGGGGCAGAAAGCTGGCACCTTCTGCCCCGGCACCCGGTTACAAGGATATGGAGGTGCAAGTGAAAGAAGTTTGCGTTTGCGAAGCAATGAAGTTCCCAGTGGGGACTTTAAGCAACGGAACGGTCTTGCGTCAGCAAGATGGAGGGACTAAGTCCCGACAAGTTTCGATTTGGCAAAAGAGCAATCTGACCTTGGAGGAAGCGGCGGCGTACTCCGGGATCGGTGTCAATAAACTGCGGTCGATGACCGATAGCGATGAATGCAAGTTCGTCCTTTGGAACGGAACCAAACGGCTGATCAAACGCCGTAAGCTGGACGAATATCTGGACAAGGCATTCTCGATCTGATGCGGTGTGAAAATTGACCGTTTGATGTTGCAGGGAGTCTTGCACCATGGTATACTCATGGTGTAAGGCTCCTTTTCAACATTCTGTGAACGAAAAGGAGAGTTTATATGCAAAGACGTAAAGATAACAAAGGCCGTGTTTTGAAGGATGGCGAGGTCTACCGCAAGAGTGACGGGCTGTATATGTACCGTTGGACTGCGAAAAACGGAAAACGCCATACCATCTATGATGCAACCTTGGAGGGGCTGCGCGAAAAGGAAGAGAAGATACAGCGCGACTTGGCAGAGGGCATCCGTATGCCGGAGTGCAATCTGACCCTGAACGACCTCTTTGAACTGTGGCGTAAGAACAAGGTGGGCTTGAAAGAGCATACCTTCGCCAATTACGTTTATATGTACAATCGGTTCGTCCGGGATGAGATCGGCATGATGAAGCTCAAGGATATTCGCAAGTCGGATATCCGCAGCTATTATAACAGCATCGTCCGCAACGGCAAAATGGCACTGAACACGCTGGAAACCATCCAGAATGTTCTGCATCAGATCTTTGCGATAGCAGTGGACGATGAGTACATCCGTGTGAATCCCACGGATGGTGTCCTGACGGCCATTAAAGCCGCCCACCAGTACGAAACGCCCAAGCGCCATGCCCTGACCCTGCCCCAGCAACAGGCGTTTCTGACCTTCATCAAGAAAACGCCGAAGTTTCAGCACTGGCTCCCGATGTTCACTTTCATGTTGGGTACGGGATGCCGTATCTCGGAAACGGTGGGGCTGTGCTGGAGCGACATCGACTTTGAGAGTGGGTTTATTACCATTCAGCACAATCTGGTCTACTATGACCATGAAGTCGGTGGCTGCTACTTCACCATGTCCACGCCCAAAACTGCCGCAGGCAAGCGGGCAATTCCCATATTGCCCGAAGTTCGGAAAGCGTTGGAGCAGGAACGAGCCAACCAGCAGGAGCTGGAACTGGTGTGTGCGCACGAAATCGATGGTATCTCGGATTTTGTGTTCCTGAACAGATTCGGTCAGCCGCAGAATCCGCAGACCGTCAACCGTGCCATCAAGCGCATCAGCGTGGCCTACAACGAAGCCGAACTGGAAAAGGCCGAAAAGGAAAAGCGGGAGCCGCAGCTGTTGTCGCCCTTCTCCTGCCATAATCTCCGGCACACGTTCTGCACCCGGCTGTGCGAAAATGAGACCAACCTGAAGATCATTCAGGACATCATGGGACACAAGGACATCAGCACCACGATGGAGATTTACGCGGAAGCCACCAAGGAAGCCAAAGCCCATTCCTTTGAAAAATTGAACGGTAAACTGGGCATTTCCATCTGAGTCGTACTACACCAACCGCTACACCACTTTTACACCAAATCCTCGGTAACTTGTGGAGAGTTGCGTAGGGTAACGTACGGACGGGACAAAAAGGAAGCCGCATGGATAGGCTTATAAAGGGAAATAAAGCCATTTGTGAGCCTTCCTTGACCTGTTCCCCACGATGCGCCCGGAATCTAACTAAGATACGTGGTAATATTTGTGTCTCCATCAAAACAGTACATCGCAGATTGCGACACAAAGATTACAAATTCCCTGACATCCTTGACGGATTTCTTCAAGGATTGATGGGGAAGCGTAAAACGGCAAGTTTAGTTTGACGGATTTTCGCATACTGGCTACCGACAGAGAACTGTAAACGAGAAAACAGCCAAGAGGACATTTCACCATCAGCGAATGCTGAAAGTGGAGTGTCCTTTTTCTATATCCTGATAAAACAAGTATACCACGACCCTTGACAAAGGAGAAGAATGGCATGACACCAAAAACAGAGACCTTTACAGTTCCAGAACTGGAAAAGATACTGGCTGGGAAGAAAAAGAAATATATCCGCTACGAGGAGGGCATTACGCTCTACTCGATGGGAAAGATTCCCCTGCGGCAACTTGCACAGGAAGCTCATGCACTGATTTACCTGAAACACGCGGCTGTCATCAATACGGAGATTTTAGACGAATACATAGAGCGATACACGCTGCTGGAACGCTGCGGCTTTGAGCCGACAGGGTGGTTCGACAAGGACGATTTTCAGGCAATCTACAATTTTTCCACCCCGGATGCCGTCTTTGCCCTCGGCACAGCCGTCAGCGACATGAGCCGGGAGGTGCTGCGGAACATCGAGCGTATGGCGGGCAGAGCACCCGGAGTTTGAGCAGATCGTGTTCCACGGCCTGCGGCATTCCAGTGCCACCTATCAGCTGATGATCTCCGGCGGCGATGTAAAGGCCGTTCAGGGCACCACAGGACACGCCACGACGGATATGCTGGTGAACACCTACGCTCATATCCAGCAGTCCTCTCGTGTAGAACTGGGCAGGAAGTTCGAGGAAGGTTTCTACGCCAAACAGGAAAGCCCCAGCCCGCAGGCTGTGCCCGCCGCAGGCGAACCGACCATCTCTATAACTGCTCTGCTGGAACTTTTGAAGAATGCCGACCCTGAAGTAAAGACACAGCTCCGTCTGGCTCTGTTGACTTGATGCAAAATTTACTACGCATTTCAAAGCAATTCCAGCCCATGCAGAGGATTCCCACGAAAAAGCTGACCGTGCAAAAACCGTGCATTGACCGTGCAAGCCCCGATTTTTCGGGGTTACATAACAAAAAAGAACGACAAATCTTACGATTTGACGTTCTTTCGTTGGTGCATCTCGCGCACTCATATCCGAACTTTTCTCCGCTTTCACGGCTTCCCCGAAAGCGACCGTTTCTGTGCCTTCCTTATAGTTAAAGGTAATGAGAACCTTATCATCGTAGAGATAGATGGCATTGATGAAGGTGTCCACCAGTGCCTGCCGCTGCTCCGACTGGGTCATATCCAGCTTACGAAAACGGAGCAGCCAGAACCGGACGAACTCCTCTTTCATCTTCGGCTTGGCCAGCCGTTCCTCTGCAATGCGGGCTTGTAGCTCCTTCCGCTGTTCTTCCAGAGCCTCCAAACGTTCTTTCGTGGAACTGGTCAGAATCCCCATCTGGATAGCGTTCAGCATATTGGTGATGCCGACTTCCGTTTCCTTCAACTGCTTTTCGTAGATAGGCAGGTCCGTACTTTCCTGATTTTGCAGCTCCATGACCTTGGCGATGATGGCATTCATAGAAGCGTCATCTTCCACCAGCTTCATGGTTTCGTTGACTACCAGATCTTCCAGCCACTGTTTCCGCACGGCCTTTTTATCGCAGGTCTTTTTCTTCTTAGCAGCAGCACACTTGTAATAGGTGTACATCTTCCCGGTATGGCTGACACCGCTTTCTCCGAACATCAGCGCTCCGCACTTGCCGCAGTATAGCTTGGTAGTGAGCAGATAGCTTTCCTCTGCCTTATGACGGGCAGGGGCCTTTTTATTTTTCGCCAGCTTTTCCTGCACCTTGTTGAACAGGTTCGCGTTTGCGCAGCGAAGCGGAGCAATGAAAGCCCCAGTGGGGCTTTTAAGCGACAGAACGGTCTTGCGTAGCAAGATGGAGGGGTCTTACCCCGACAAGTTCACCTGACACTAGTGCCGGGATCGCATTGGGCTGTACCACATCCCGCAAACGCAATTCGCCGATGTACCGGCGATTACTCAGCATCCGCTGAATCGTATTGTAGGACATCTCCCCGCCCATTGAATTTTTGATGTTGTGTGCCTTTAACCAATCCCGCAGGTCAGTCATGGTCGCACCGTCCGCATACTTCTGGAACGCCTGCTCCACATACGGAGCCAGCAGCGGGTCGGGCTGGTAATGCCGGGTCTCATCGATCATGTATCCGAACGGAATCGTGCCACCATTATAAATACCCTTGAGAGCATTCTCGGTCATGCCACGCACGACCTTTTCAGACAGGTCAGCCGAGTAGTATTCCGCATAGCCCTCCAGAACAGACTCCAGAATGATGCCCTCCGGGCCAGCCGAAATGACTTCCGTAGCCGATACCAGCTTCACACCATTGCGTTTCAGCTGGGTCTTGTACCGTGCGCTGTCGTAGCGGTTTCGGGCAAAGCGGTCGAGCTTCCAGACCAGAACGATGTCGAACAGCTTTTTGTCGCTATCTTTATAAAAGCCGCCATCATTCTCAGATCGTCCAGTTCTGGCTTGCCGACTGCAGATCCACCATGTGGGCATACAGTCCCTTCCGGGCGTACAGCTCTGCCGGGCTGCCCTGCTCGGCCACGATGCCACCCGACAGCACCACCACCCGATCCGCACCGGCTACGGTGCGCATCCGGTGGGCGATGATGAGGACGGTTTTATTCTTTATGAGCCGGGACAGAGCCTCCTGAATGGCAGTTTCGTTTTCCACGTCCAAGCTGGCGGTGGCTTCGTCCAGCAGAATGATGGGCGCATCCTTCAGGAAGGCACGGGCGATGGAAATGCGCTGACGCTCGCCGCCGGAAAGGGCGCAACCGTTCTCGCCGATGTTGGTGTTCCACTTGTCCGGCAGCTTCTCGGCAAATTCCTCGCAGTTTGCCAGCTTTGCTGCCGCAAGGACCTCCTCGTCGGTGGCACCTTTGCGCCCCAGACGGATGTTTTCCAGGATCGTGTTGTCAAACAGGGTCACATCCTGGAACACGATGGAATACAGGCTCATGAGCTTTTCCGGGTCGATTTGAGAAACCTCCATGCCGCCCACGGTGATGCTGCCCTTCTGGTAGTCCCAAAACCGTGCCGCCAGCCGGGAAACGGTAGTTTTGCCGCCGCCGGAGGGACCCACCAGTGCCGTGACCTCCCCCTGCTTTGCGGTAAAGGAAACATCCCGCAGCACCGTTTCGTCGGAGTTATAGGCAAAGCCCACATGGTCGAACACGATATCGCAGCCCTGATTGGTCAGCTGCTCGCTACCGGTCTGCAGGGGAGCGTCCAGAATCTCATTCATCCGCCCCACATTGGTACGCATGGCAATGACCGCCGCCAGATTCTGCAACGCGCCCTGCATAGGGTCGTACATCCGGGATGCCGCCATCAGGAACAGAAACAGAGTCAGCACGTCGATCCTGCCCTGCACCAGCAGCACCGAGCCGGTGAGCGCCACCGATGCAATGCCCAGCTTGAGCACCATGCCCGCAGAGGACACGAACAGCGCCGTTTCCAGCTCTGCCGCGATGGACTGCTTTTCCACAGCCCGAATTTTGTCGGAAAGACCGGACAGATACCGCTGCTCCGCATTGCTGGCTTTCAGATCCCGGAGGGTCTCGATGTACTCCTGAATGCCGTCCGCACAAGCCATTTTCGCCGCCATGGTCTTGGCCTGCACCTTGTCCTGCACCCGGTAGCTGCCCATCACGATGGCAGCGGATACCGGGATGACCCACAGGGCTGCCAGCGCCATCCGTCCGTCAAAGGCGAACAGGCTCAGGGCAATGAGCACGGTAGAGATGAGGGAACCAAACAGACCGGGGATGAAGTGGGAGCAGTCCTTTTCCAACACCTCGCAGTCCGCCATGATGGTGCTGGTCAGGTCGGCAAGGTCGCGCTTGCCAAAAAAGGACAGGGGCAGCTTCCGCAGCCGCTCCGCAAGGGTCAGGCGGCGGGTGCCGCTCTCTTTATAGGTCGTAAAATAGGTGCCGTTGTACTGGAACCATGTGGTCAGCAGGATCAGAGCAAAGCAGGCTGCACACCCCAGCAGATAAAAGGCGGTTCTCCCGCTCGCGGAGCCTGCCAGCAGATCTTTTACCAGGAGATACAGCAGCCCGGTGGGCAGCATGAACGCCATGTTCTGGAACGCACAGGCCAGAACGCCCTTTACAAGCCCTTTTGCGCCCTCCGGGGAGCTGGCCGTGGCGTGTTGAATTTTTCCGATCATTCCTTACCCCTCCTTTGCGACCTTCCACTGCACCGAGGCCTGATACTCCTGCCACATCCGGGCAAACAGGCCGTTCTGCGCGCACAGTTCGTCCTTTGTGCCAGTCTCCGTAATACGCCCATCCTGCACCACATAGATGCAGTCGGCGTTGGCTACGGTAGACAGGCGGTGCGCGATCATCAGCACGGTTTTGCCCTTGGCAAGCCGGGCAAAGGCCGCCTGCACCTTAGCTTCGTTATCCGGGTCGGCAAAGGCGGTGGCCTCGTCCAGGATCAGGATGGGGGCATTTTTCAGCATGGCGCGTGCAATGGCAATGCGCTGCTGCTCGCCGCCGGACAGATACACGCCCTTGGTGCCAATAACAGTGTGGATACCCGCCGGGAACTTTTCTATAATATCCATGCACTGCGCTGCTTTCAACGCCGCCAGCACCTCTGCTTCGGTGGCCTGCGGTCTGCCCAGACGGACGTTATCCAGAATGCTGCCCTTGAGCAGGCGGCTGTTCTGGAACACAAAGGAGATGGTATCCATCCGTTCTTCCTTGGGGATAGCCCGCACATCCGCTCCGCCTACCCGGACGCTGCCACTCTGCACATCAAAGAACCGGCAGACAAGGTTTGCCAGCGTGGATTTTCCGCCGCCGGAGGGGCCTACAAAAGCTACGGTCTGTCCCGGCTGAATGTCCAGAGAAACGCCCTTGATGACCTCGGTTTTTCCGTCGTAGCTGAAATGCACATCCCGCAACGTGACAGAGGAATCCTTCGGGTGCTGCGGAACAGCCTGCACCTGCATGGGCGCCGCCTCCAGCACCGAGTCGATGCGTGCCAGCGCATCCGCTACCACCATCTTGTTCTCGCTCATGTACATTATGCGGGTCAAAGTCAGGGAGATCACCGGCGTGATGATGATATAGAACAGCAGGTTCAGCAGGAATTCCGGGGTCACGCCGTGAGCCGTGAACAGCAGCCCGCCTGCGATCAAAAAGGCGAACACGCCGTTGACGGCGGCGGTGTAGAACATCATGGGCAGGCGCAGGTCTTTGGTGTAGGAGATGACCCACTTTTCATACTCATCAATGGTGGTCTTAAACTTTTTGAAGGAAAAGACCGACTGCCCGAAGGTCTTGACCACCGGGATGCCCCGGACGTATTCCACTGCCTCGTTGGACATCGCCTCCAAGGCGTTGCCGTACTGCCGCATTTTTTCGGCCATCCGCTTGCCGGTCATGGTCGTCATAATGAGGAAAGCCAGCACCACCGGCGCAAGGCTCAGCAGTCCCAGCCGCCAGTCGAACGCCAACAGCAGCACCAGCAGCCCCACCGGGGTGGCGATGGCATTGTACTGGTCGGGCAACTGGTGGGCAAGATAGGTCTCGGCGGCTCCGGTACTCTCGTGGATGATCTTACGCAGCTTACCGCTGCCGAAAGTCTCGGCAAAGCCCAGCGGCAGCACCGCCAAATGCTCCGACACCGCCAGCCGCAGATTGGTCGCCACCCGGAACGCCGACAGGTGGGAGCACATCAGCGCTGCAATGTAAATAAGGTAAGACAGCACTGCAAACAACACTGCCATCCAGCCGTAATGGGGGATGTTCACCGCCTGTGCATAGTCCGGCGCGGCGTTCAACACATCCCGCAGGATCTTCCAGATGTACACAAAGGGCACCAGTGCCACCAGCGCGCTGACCGCAGACAGCACCCACGAAGCGTAGGTGAAATATCGGTAGTTCCCGGCATAACTCATCAGCCGGGAAAGATCAGACTGTTTTTTCAATCAAATCACATCCTTACCGTAATATTGCCATGCGTACCGCCTGACATGATCGGGTGCGCATGTGCCGTTTATTCTGCCTCAGACAAATTTTCCGTGACGAAAAGTTCAATGACATTTTCCATAGTTGCCTGATCATAGTCCTCTGCGATGGCGGCAGCATTCCAATAAGCATAATTTCCTTCATACCAGCTCTGCAGGTCGTCGAGATCCTCTGCATAGCGGAATTCCAGATGATACGTCGTTTCCATCGTATCGGGCGCAAAGGCAAAGTAGGTAAACTCCCCGGAATCCGCATCCTCGCTCTGGTAGAAGAGGAAGCTGTTTTCATTGTCCACATCCAGTTTCTGGTAGGTGTGTGCAAACACTTCCTGTCCTTGCGCATCCAGACCGGTGATGGTGTCGCCACTCATCACGAATTTTTCCACGCCGCCCAGAAAATAGCAGTTGAACGCCGTGCTGTCCGGATCTGCTGCATATTTTTCAACAGCCTCCTCGCCATACGGCTCTGCCATGCACATTCCCAGCAGCATATCCGTAGCCGATTCCGCATTGTCCTCGCCTACCAGCGGAGTCGCAGCGTCGATCCACAAATTCCGGTATTCACTCTTTGCCATCTCCGGGAACAGTTCCACATAAGTCCCGCTGATACCAGACAGATAATCCTCCGCATCCATTACCTGACTTGCGGAAGCCGAAGAAGCCACCGAGGAGGAAACGCTGGATGCCGAAGACGCTGTGCTTGCGCTCTGCTGGCCGCAGCCGACAGCAGACAGCAGGCAGACCGCAGACAAGGCCACTGCAACAAATTTCTTTTTCATCATCATATGAAAGTACCTCCGGTTTTAAAGTAAGTTTGTTCTAACCGCTCTGTACTTTAGCATATTTTTCGGCCGTGGACTACTCCATTCTGATTTCCCTGCTCCGTTTTGCGAGTCCATTTGCGTGGGTGCGGTACTGCGACGGGGTCGTTCCATATCGTTTCCGGAAAGCCTCCGAAAACTTGCTGGCGTTGTCATATCCTGCATTCTGTGCGATCTGCGTAATGGGCTTTGCGCTCCGGACAAGCTCTACGGCAGCCTGTTCCAGACGGTATTCCTTGATATAGTGGTATACTGGCACACCGTAGACCTGTTTGAACATTTTTTGCAGGTGCGAAACCGAGATCCCGTGTTCTTCTGCCAGCTGCGCAAGGGAGACATACCCCTCCCGGTTTGTCAGAAGGTGATCCCGGAGATGGTGTGCCAGTTCGGTCTGTTCGGTAGAACAGTACAAGTCCGTTCCTTCCTCCTGCGGAATGCGGCTCAGCAGCATCAACAGCTCCACCACCTTGAGCCGCAGGAACCGGAGATCCATGTAGGGCGCATTTTCGTACAATTCCCGGAAAACGTGCTCACAGCGGGGTCCTGCCGTACCGAACATGAACCATCGGTTTCCCAGAAGATTCTGCTTCAGTACCGCAAAATCCACCGAAAAGCCCGGTGCGTTCTTCTCAAGCCAGTTCTGAGCGGCTGCTGGATCAACTTCCAGACACAGCCCTTCGTAACAGCCCAGCGGGAACCGTGACTCTGAACGTGTTCCATGCCGTCCGTCGTAGCAGCTGACGGCCATATCCCCCGGCTTTAGCAGAACGCTATCGCGCATGGAAAAGCTGGTTTCAAAACGGCCATTGATGCAGAAATTGATCTCTATCATACCGATCTGCGTGCGGATTTCCGTATAGGTCTCCATCTCCAGCCGCAGCAGCATGATCCCCACGCCATCAAACAGCCGGTAATAGTGAATTTCTCCACTTCCGGCCGCATTTTCAAAGCCGCCTGTTTGTCCGGGATTATAGGGAGTGACCCCCGTTTTGTCATGAAAAATGATATGAATCATACTGTTTATTCAATCCGATCTCCACAATCCGTCTTTTGCAGGGCTTGGAATGGCAGCTGTGGTCAACTGGCAGATCTCTGTCTTTCATGTTTTTCCTTTCTTCGCCCCTTGCATCGCAATTTTCTCAACCATGCGCTATCCCAGTGCCACATCCAGTACCATCATCACGCTGAAGCCTACCGCAAAAACACCGTGCCGACGTTAGAGTGCTGCCCCTGCGACATTTCCGGGATCAGCTCCTCCACCACCACATACAGCATGGCTCCGGCGGCAAAGCTGAGCAGATAGGACAAAGCGGGCACCACAATGCCTGCCGCCAGGATCGTCAGTACTGCCCCGATCGCACCGAGATATACCATCGAATCAGCTTTTTCGGTTTCTCCGTCTTCATCTTTTTTGCCTCCGATTGCAGTTCATGATTCTGCTTTTCATTTGGGCAATTTCCAACTTCTTAGAAAATCAAATGGACAATACCGCCGACAATTGCCGCTCCCGCAACCCAGATCAGCGCCAGTATACTTCGCTTTTTCAGCACCTGCCTCCAGGTCTGCACGAACGACGCATCTTCAAGCCCTGGCAGCACCCAAAACTGGCTGTGCCCGACCCATAGCTTGTCGATTACAACGCCGTCATAGATATTCATGACCTCAAGAAACAGCAGCGCCTGCCAATAGGCCTCACCAAAGGAGGAAGCCCCGTTCCACAAACCGATGATCAGCACAAGAGCAGCAAGCATCATGATAAAGAACGGTATCATAAAGCATTTTCGTTTCCGGTTCATCGTATTGCGGTCGATCAGTCCCAGTTCGATGGCGCGATCCTGCACCTCCTTGGGATAAAAGTACAGTCCATTGACAGCACCGCCGATCACAGCGATTTTTACCATTGCGGTAAACAGCAGACAATAAAGCAGCAGTTGCAGTACGATCATTGTTTTTCTCCTCTCAGTCTGCGTGCGAATCGGGCATATGCTCCCATTTCCTTCGTCTTCCATCGTGGTTCATACAAAACAAGAAAGTATGCCAGAAATACCATGTACCGAATCATTTGATCTCCATGCCAATATGCCTCCCCGCTATTATCTGACCTTCATGCAGAAATCGCAGCGGTCATTTCCACGCCCCAGCGTCATGCTTCTCTCCCAGATCAGCTTCGGATGCAACCCGGCGTAGCTGATGTCATCGCTGTCGCAAAAGCAGCGGCACAGCTCCGGGCAGCCGTATTCTGCGCAGGTGTCGTGATAGGGACACTTCATCATATCCACACGCCAGACGCCGTTACCAGTCTGCAGTTCTTTTGGGGCAAAGCCCGCCGCCGGGCCGAAAACACTTCGCGTGGATTTGACGAAAATGCCGGGAACGAGGCGGTAAAGCCCCGGTATGTACAGCAGGGCGGCAAGCTGTTTGTGGCTCGTTCTCGCCAAGCGCTCCACATAGCCGTGAACGGTTTGCAGTGCCTCCTCTTTCGGCATGACCCGCTGCAAGGTCTCGTAGGCCGCAATGCCCGGCAAGATCTGCCGCTTGAGGTGGTATTGCTTTTCCTTACTTGCATCTGCATTTTCAGCCAGCAGTGCATTCAGGCGTATATCGAAAGCGGCGTTCAGCTGCTTCGCCTGCGCAGGAAAGCGCTGTGCCGCAGTATCCCGGAAATCACGGGAAAGATACGTTTCCTTCCTCTTCATCGTCCGTTACCCTTTCTTTTTGTACCCGCAGTCGCAGTAGGGTCCGCCGGAGGCAAGGGTGTACTGCCGCACAAAATTTGTCACACCGCCCGCTTCGCTCATGGTGTAGTCCAGACGGCACAGGGCGGGAGTGAGGTCATATAACCCCAGTTCCTTCATCAGCACACAGATGCCGCATTTCGTAAAGCGTCCCTCGTAGCCGCTGCCATCCGGGTACTCGTAAAAGTCCATATTCCACGAGTAGGGGTTGCGGTCGGCGGCTTTCAGAGCAGCGGTGGCTTTCATGGCAGCAATGTCCTTTGCGGTAAACTTGCTTTTTCCGCTCTTGCGGCAGAACCACTTCATCAGCGGTGTCATCTGAGCGTTCTCATAGTATACCGTCAGCGCCTCAGTATCCGGCCGATTCGGCATACAGAGAACAAACGCCCCCAGCATGGCGCAGCCAATGATGTTCAATTGGAAGCGGTCGGCCTTTTCAAACTCCGGCAATTTGGCGATGATCTCTTTGTATTTCGGCTTGGCGCTTTTGGTGATCTGCTTTGCGGTGGCTGCATCATAGCCCAGTACCGCCGTCAGCTGCGTCTGAAACGATTTCGCAAACACGGACCACATCGCCATAGGGATTCCCATCCAACGCATCTCACTTTGCTCCTTTCCATTCCGCTAACACCCGGCACATCCGTTTCTCGATGTCTATCCGGGTCTGGCGGCATTCCTTCGGATATTTTTTTGCTGCCTGAAACGCGAACTTCACAAATAGGCCGGAGCCAACCGGCAGCATGATTTTCAGCATCCCCTCCGGGAAAACGAAGTGGGTGCCATGGGCATAAACCATCGTCTCGATCTCGCATTCATGCGGTTTTTCGGCAAGGCGCTTTTCCATCCGGCGGATATACTTTGCGGTGTCCCACAGCGCATCGTCCTCCGCGCCGATCAGCAGCAGCTTTCCCCGGATGTTTTCAACGGGAATGTATTCTTCCGGCTCAATCGGATGAGCTGTCTCGGAATCGTCAAACAGCTTGCGGGAGTTTACCATATCGCCGGTGCGTTTGCTCTCGGCGGCGACGCAGTGCCAATAGTCGGGATGCTGATAGCAAAACGGCATATAGGGCAGCGGCTTGCCCTGATAGGAGAACAGCGATTCACCCTCGACCGGCCACTCCTTGCAGCCGTCCCTTTTGCCCTGCAGAAAGCCCTGCCACACAAAGTCGCTGGGTGTCATGGCAATGGTCAGGGTGATATCCGGGAACATGGCAGCCGCTGTCAGCGCAAGCGTTCCGGTGGTCGATGCACCGGCAACGCCGATCTTTCTGTTACCGTTAGCTTTCAACCATGAAATTGCCGTCTCCGCACGCTCAAGCGGGTAATTATGATGTCCGTAATCTTTTTTCGCGGGCGACATTGTGAGCACGTTCACACCGCACCCGCAAAGCCATTTCACTGCCGAGCGCGCAAGCCGATCCTCCGGATCATCCCCGATCATCGTGATGACCGCACAATCTGAACCGCCGGCACACGCCCAATACGCACCGTAAAAGCCATTGAGTTCCACATCAAAGTGCAGGTGTTTCATGCTCTCCCTCCAAATCCGATCTTCACGATCTGCATTTTCATCCCGTTGTCCCCGACCTTGGCGAGAAACCGGAAAAAGTCACTGACAGAAGGGTCTTTCCGATCACTGTACTGTCATCATTGCCGCCAGCACCGCCGCTATGACTGCCATGCCCACCGTGCCGAACAGCCACTTTTTCTGCTTGTCTTTTGCAGTAATGTAGGGCTTCAGGTCCTCTGTTCCGGGAATCGTCCATGCGTTCGTATGCCCCACCCAATAGCCGTCAACCAACAGGCGGTCCATGAGATTCATAACGGACAAGATAACGAGTAACTGCCAGAAACCCTGAACAAAGCCCTTTGCACCGTTTATCCCATAGACACAGACCAGCACATAGCCGATATAGCCGGGAATGCAGACTGCTTTGAACAGCAGGCTGTTGCGTCGGATGCGTTCCGGGCTTGTAAGCCCCAGTTTTACGCACCGCTGCTGCACCGCCGGGCTGTAAAGATGCACCATCCCAACAGCCCCTTTGCGGATGCCCGCAGCGCAGACCAGAACCAGCAGTGCCCCCAGCCCAAGACCTTCCAGAATCACCTGTAAAAGCATTACTTATTCCTCCTGTATCCGTTTTCATCCCGGTATTCGGGATGTTCCTTTACGTATGGATCCTTATCGCCGCAGATGGTATAGTCGCATCGGCAGCCGTCCACGCAGGTGGTCGTCCGCACGAGCTTGGCATGGAGCAGTTCCATGGACGCATAGTCCACATTGCACAGGGCGGGCATAATGTCCGCAAATCCAAACCGCTTGGTAAATTCCGCCGCCGGACACGCCGTAAATTCATAATAGATGGGCTTGCTGTTTTCGTAAGGCGCAACATCCATCTCGTAATCATGCCATGTGTCACAGTGCTTTTGGGCGGTGCTGAATGCCCGATACATCAGCTTTTTCCAGAATGGCTTGTTGATGTCAACGAATCGCAGCTTCCGGAAGGACGGCAGGATCAGATTTTCTTCTATCTCTTCCATTTCGCGGAATGTGACCACATCCCGGCACACATCGTAAAAGCACATGATGGCGATGCAGTCGTAGGTGCCGCCTACGCCGTTGTGAAAATTCTTTTTACCGCCGAGGTCGGTGCGCCACTTGGAAAGAAGCTCTTCGTATCTCAGCTGCACCTGCTCCCAGACCGCCTCGCGCTCCACCTCCGGATAGTGCAGAGTGATTTTCGCCAGAATTTCCTTTTTGCAGGGTTTGGAATATAGCACATGGCAGCTACGGTCAATTTGTAATTCGCTGTCCTTC
Source organism: Faecalibacterium sp. BCRC 81149 (assembly GCF_022750605.1). Lineage (NCBI taxonomy): Bacteria > Bacillati > Bacillota > Clostridia > Eubacteriales > Oscillospiraceae > Faecalibacterium > Faecalibacterium sp. BCRC 81149. The sequence continues at coordinate 126,256 of NZ_QXJA01000009.1, forward strand.
ATCTTCCCACGCCTTTCAGAAAACCGCTCTTTGCATTTTCTTCGGTGTCGTCCGATTCGTCGTAGGCATCATAGGGTGCCGATGGGTCGTGGACTTTTTTCTTGAACGGTGAGCTCAACTCATTTCTGTGCGCAAAGGCAAACTCCATGTTGTCCGTCCAGCCGGTGTGTCCGGTAATGAACAGCGGATGCAGCCCACGTTTTTTCAGCTTTTTCTCCAGCAATGCCAAGGACTTCACCGCCAGCTTGTTGTCCTCTGCCAATGCGGAAATAAAGCTGTATCCACCGTCCGCGCCGAACCAGATGGTATCGCCGGTAAAGAGATATTTCCCGTCCACAAGGTATACCATGTGCCCCCATGTATGACCGGGAACGAGAAAACACTCGATTTTGATGCCGTCAATGTCAAATACCCGCCCATCGTGCAGCAGTACCTTTTCGTTGTTGATCGTGACCTGCGGCAATTTATAGAGATGATAGATGACTTTTCGCCGCACCTCGCCGGTGAGATACCGGTTCTCGATCTCGCCGATGTACAGCTTCGCATTCCGGAACAGCCCCGGACTGTCTGCTTCCACCGCACCCACATGGTCGGTGTCCTGATGGGTGATAAGGATATGGTGTATCGACTTCGGATCAATCTCAAGCCAGCCCATTTTTTCGGCAAGGCGGTCGTAGTTATATCCCGCATCGATCATAATGGTCGTATCGCCTTTGCGGTAGAAGAAGATGTTCGCCACCCATTCGCGCACGCAGGCAACATTCTCGTCGATCCAGCCAGTGTTCAAAGGCTTGAAGATTTCCTTGCCCCGGTACATCCAGCTCATTGCTTTTCTTTGAAATTCCGTTGCTTTTTTCGACATGATCGCACCTCATTTCTGTGCTGTGATGCACAGCCAGCCCTTTTTATTTTTGTGGTTCTGGATCTTACAAAATCCTGCTTGCTCCAGATACGTTTTACCGTTCACAATGCAATGCTTTTTACCAGATGCGCCCACTGCTCCGGGTGACAGGCCAGCAATTCCTCGTGCTGCAAGTTCTGCTCATGGAGAACAGGATGTGCAAAATGCTGCTGATACCGGGCGCGATATTTTGCGCCCATTTTCAGGGCGTAAAAAATATGGATCTCGGTACCGGGTACATGGATCTTATCCGGCAGCGGAGTGATAAGATCGGAATAGAACTGATTTTTACAGCTCTGCATGGTCACATAAGGGCGGGCCTCACCAAACATTTTCAGAAAGGCTTTGACATAATCCCCCGACTCTTTAGCACACTTGTCCAGACGCTTTTGGAGAAATTTCGCCTTAATCTTTCCGTCCCGCACCACAGGGTAGATCAATGGCAGCAGAAAATCCGTCTGCAAGCTTGCCGTCAACGGCGATGCCTGATCCAGATCGGAGCTACCCAGAATGCCGTAGTCCATGTGGATGTTCTGCCGCGCCGCCAGCAGCCCCACGAAGGAACCTCCCAGAGAACAGCCGTAGGCTGCCCGGATGTGACCGCCGCAGTGGGTCTTGAGGTAGGCCTCGATCTTTTCGGTCTCCTCCAGCATGGTGGGAAATTCGGTCTGTTCAGTCTCATCAAAGCCATCGTAGCTGACGCACAGCACCCGGAAGCTGTCAGCCAGAAGCGGGATCACGGCACCGAAATTGCTTTTCCAATGGCAACAGGTGCCCGGCAGCAGCAACAGCACCGGGGCATCCTCTGCACCAAAATGGTAGATTTTCATCCTGATACGCTCCTTCTCTACTTATTTTCCACCTGTAAATAGAAGAGATATATTTCTTCGTATAGGGCAGAGTTTCGAGTTAGCTAAAGCTAACTTTCAGTCTTATAAAAAGCCGCTTCTCAGCGGTCCTTCTGCCAAAATAATACGCCCTGCCGTCTCCGCTGTCAAGAAGTTTAGGCATTTTCGGAGATTTTGAAAGAGATTTCGCTTTCGGGAACCCCCAACCGTCACCCCAGTGCCACATCCAGCACCATCATCACGCTGAAGCCCACCGCAAAAAACACCGTGCCGACGTTGGAGTGCTATCCCTGCGACATTTCTGGGATCAGTTCCTCCACCACAACATACAGCATGGCTCCGGCAAAAAGGTCAATGGCTTTGCGGTATAGCGGGTGCTGTCGGCACCTTTTGCCGAAAAATTAGCCTCTATAAACATCCCTGTTTTTTCTTGACAAGCCCCTGTATGCGTGCTATTTTAAATTTCGTCAAATTAGTTCATCCTAACCATCTGAGGGGCATTATCCCACAGATTTTTTTGCGCGAGGTGTTAGGATTAGCTAACTGCATGGCAGTGATTCTCTGCCATTGCGATGAAAGGAGCATTTTGCATGAAACTGAAGAAATTTCTTTCCCTGCTGCTGTCGGCAGCTATGGCGTTCACTCTGTTGACCGCTACCGCCTTTGCAGCAGCCCCCGCCGAGGAGGAGAACGACTTTTTCGATTTTCTGCTGGGCAAAAAGTACACCTATCTCTATGCTGCCCTGACTTGGGATGAGTACTGGGCAAACGAGAAGGTCTATGCTGCCGGCAACGCTGCCGCCTCTGCACAGCTGGACAGCCACGAGGAGCACGACCTTGGCGCATTTGATGCAGTCTCCCGCGCTACCGTCAACCACGGTCTGCACCGCGGCAGCTTCCAGAGCACTGCTGTGATCTACGCCAAGGACGGCAGCAGCTACACCGTTTCCCACTGGTCGGACGATGGCAAGACCATCTATCTGGCCGATGGCACCACCGTGGGCTGGAACCGGGGCACCATTACCAAGGCCGACGGTTCTACCGTGCAGATGGATCACTACGAGGTGCTGGGCATCAAGTATGTGCCGGTGCGCGTGGCTGACAGCGACCTTGCAGATTTCTGCTCCAAGTACACCATCGTGGAAAACGGCGGTCAGCTGGTGGGCGGCTACTCTGAAAAGAACCTGACCGCCTATACCCTGACGGCTGCGGTGGATCAAAACACCAACGGCCTGAAGTACGCAACCAAGAGCGGCGATGGCTATACCTTCTCTGCCGCTCACACCGGCACCGGCTCCGGCGTGGCAGAAGCCGCCCAGAAGGCTGCGGATGGTCTTACCGTGAACCTGCGCAGCGGCAGCGACGTGGGCAGCTTTGGCGAGTTCATCCGTCTGGATCTGAACGGAAACTACGGCGAGCTGGGCTCCCGGATGCAGTCTGTGGTGTGGACCTACTACGGCGATGACAGCACCTACACCCACGCCAAGGCCTCCTACGGCACCAAGTTTGCAGCCGACAACTGGATGCATAAGTCCATGGGCATCCAGCTGGGTCTGAGCGATTCCGCCCGCTGCCAGCTGCCGGAGGGCACCGATGGCACCGGCTACTGGGCCATCACCATCCGCGCACTGGGCTATGCCGACACAGTGGTGAAGTTCCAGACCACTGCCGAGAACCTTGCCAAGCACGAGCTGGCCAGCGATGCAGACCGCGCCGCTCTGCAGGCTGTGGTCGCCACGGCACAGAGCAAGGCAAAGGCCGCTTACACCGCCGACAGCTATGCCAATCTGGAGACCGAGCTGGCCGAGAGCGTGGAGCTTTTGAGCCGCGAGACCCTGTATAAGGCTGCTGCACTGGAACAGGTGACCCACCTGACCGATGCTGTGCAGAACCTGAAGGCTGCCTGATCCAGCAAAATACAGTACAGAACAGCAAGGTCGCTTGAAGCAGGCGGCCTTGCTTTTCCGTGTCAGGAGAAGATGGAATGAACAAAAAACAACGCAATGCGCTGCTGTCACTGGTGCAGCTGCTCCCGGCGGTGGCGGCAGCGGCAGCCGTGCTTTTTGCCCTGCCGCGCACGGTGCCGGTGCTGGCTGCTGTGCCGGAAAGACTGACGGCAGTGGTGGAGCAGCCAGCAGAAGCCGCTTCCTCCGAAGCGGAGGAAGAAGCCCTGCCCAAGCTGCCCTATGCCGATGGAGTTTACGTCGGCTCTTCCCGGGGCTACGGCGGTGCCGTCCGGGTGCAGGTCACCATGGAAAACGGCAGCATCACGGAGGTGGAGATATTGGACGCTTCCCACGAGACCAGGCAGTTTCTGCGGCGCGCCAAGCGGCTTCTGACCGCCGTGGTGGAAGCACAGAGCTGGGAAGTGGATGCCGTTTCCGAGGCCACCTACACCAGCCGGGGCATTCTGGGCGCGGTGCAGAACGCCCTGACCGGCGAGGTAGTCAACAACCCCCTGCCGCCGCAGCCGGAGCCCGCCGCACCGCTGGTGGTGGAGGAATTTACGGCTCCCTCCATCTACTTGGACGGCATCTACACTGCCGAAGCCATGGGCTTTGAGGGGCAGATCACAGTGCAGGTCACGGTGGCAGAGGATAAAATTACCGATATCACGATCCTGAGCGCCGAGGACGAGGAGGAATATCTCTCCCGGGCAAAACAGGTCATCCCCGCCATTCTGGAAGGGCAGAGCCCCAACGTGGATGCCGTTTCCGGTGCCACCTACTCCTCCACCGGCATCCTGAACGCGGTCAAGCTGGCACTGGCAAAGGCGGCGGTTGCCCCGGCAGAGGAAGCCGCCCCGGAGCAGGCAGCATCGGAAGAAGCGGCAGAAGTCGCCGCCGCACCGTCTGAAGTACCGGGACCCGATGAAACGCCGGTCGCTGCGCCCACCGTGGAGGTGGTACAGCCGGAGGAAAAAAGCGCTGTTCCTGCATGGCTCAAAGAAATATGGCAGCAGCTTTTCCCGGCAGAGGCACCGGCATCCTCCGAACCGGAACCGGCATCTTCTGAGGAAGTGCTGTCGGCATCCGAAGCGGTGCTGCCGCCGGAAGAGACCGAAGCCGAACCCGAAACGGAAGGAGCAGCGGAATGAAATACAAGAATTTTCTTCTCCGGGCGGTGAACCTGCTGCTGATTCTGGGGGTACTATGGCAATACCAGCAGGTGACGCTGGTCCGAGCAGCAGCGGTGAGCCAGCGCAAGCAGGAGATCGCTGAGGTTGAAGCCTACAATGCTTCCGTTTTGCAGGCGCAGAGCGCCGCGCAGGCAGAGCAGACCCAAAGCGGCTACCGGGACGGCACCTATGAGGGCAGCGCCTTTGGTTTTGGCGATATCATCCGGGTGTCGGTGACCATCCGGAACGGAAAAATGACCGATATTGCGGTGCTGGATGCCTCCGGCGAGGATAAGCCCTACTATAAGCAGGCACTGCCTTTGCTGGACGAGATGCTGGATGTGCAGTCTGCCGAGGTGGACACTGTTTCCGGCGCTACCCTCACGGCAGAAGGACTTATCGGTGCAGTCGAGGACGCACTGGGAAAGGCGGCAGGATGATGGAAAAAACACAAGCAAAGCCTTTAACGGCGGCGCAGCAGCGTCAGCGGGACCAAAAGCGCCGTACATGGCTGCGCGCCGGGGTGCAGCTGTTCTTCTTTGTGTCCATGCCGGGCGCATTTGTGGCCGGTTTTTCCGGGGTAAAGCAGATCTTTCTGCACATCGGTGCGGGCGAGGTGCTCACAGCGGACAGCTTCACGCTTTCTCTGCTGGGGCTGTGCGGCTTCACCCTGCTGTTCGACCGGTTTTTCTGTGGGTACGCCTGCGCCTTCGGCAGCTTGGGCGATGCCGTTTGGGCGCTTTCCGGGCTACTCCAGAAAAAGCTGCTTCACCGCAAAAAGCAGCTCCGGCTGCCGGAGCGGGCGGTGCTTTGGGGGCAGAAGGTCAAATATCTGCTGCTGGCGGGGCTGGTGGCGCTGTATGTGACCCGGCAGGAAAAGCTGCTGACCGGCGCAAGCCCGTGGGAGGTGTTTTCCCGCCTGACGGCTCTGCGTCTGCCGCCGGAGGGCTTCGGTGTGGGCATTGCGCTGCTTGCGCTCATCCTGCTGGGCATGGCGCTGCAGCCCCGGTTCTTTTGTCAGTTCCTCTGCCCCATGGGGGCGGTGTTTGCCCTGCTGCCGGTGCTGCCCTTTGCGCGGCTGCACCGGCAGAGCGATGGCTGCATTCCGGGCTGCAATGCCTGCAAACAGCAGTGCCCGGTGTGCCTGAAGCTGGAGGAAACCAGCCTGCGCAGCGGGGAATGCATCGCCTGTGAAGCTTGCGCGGGCATCTGCCCTAAACAGAACATCCATCGGTGGGACAGGACTTTGTGCAAGTGCCTGTGGCTGCCGGTACTGGCGAAGGCGCTGCTCTTCTTCCTGCTGGGCTGCTGGCTGGGTTTCTGCCGGTTTATCTGAACCAAAAAGGAGGCCGCCGCACGGTATTTGTGCAGCGGCCTCCTTTTGGTTGGGATGATTTATCATTTTTACAGGAAAGGCTTCTGCTCCAACAGGTCTGTCATGCTGCGCAGGCTGATGCCAAGGGTGGAAAGGTTATGCAGCATCGCACTGGTAGCAGGGGGCAGGATGCTCAATGCGCCCAGAAGGATGAGCACTGAGTTGAAGCTGAGCACAAAGCGGTAATTGCCGCCCACCCGCTTTTACAGGGCATTGGCAATGGATTTTAACATTGTTAGCTGCAGCTTGAGACGGAGGATCATTTTGGTCATGCTCCCTTGCAGAAATTCGCAAACGCGGCCTGTAAAGGCAGCAGAAAGATTGAATGCGTCGTACTTTTTTCGATTTTGCATAACAAATTTTTCAAAATCCTCTTGACGCATTCTACATACCGTGGTATTTTTCTTGTAAATTCCACTGATTTTGTGGAGTAACCTGAATCTCTCCACAAGATGCGGTCGTGTTCATTTTGAACACGGCCTCTCCGTGGATTATCCCTGAAAGATCAACCGCCCCGCAACACACCCGATTCATTTTGCCGCCGATTCACCCGACAAAATCATCGCTGCGCTGCGTGGGCGGTATTTTTCTTTTCCGGGGAAGATTGCACCTTGAAAATTTCATGAGCCGTCCGAACGTGATACCGGCTTTTCCGCCAACGCCGCTGCAAAACAGGGGCAGGAACTTCGTTCGGAGCAAACGGCGATCAACATACACGAGCAGTGGAACTCTCTACTTATTTTGCGCCTTAACAATTCGGAAACATTTGTTGAACTTGTCGGGGCGAGGCCCCTCCATCTGCTATCGCAGACCGTTCTGCCGCTTAAAAGCCCCACTGGGGCTTTCATTGCTGCGCTACGCTTCGCAAACGCGGTCCCACCCCAAACCCTGCTCATATTCGCACCTTGCGGTGCGAAAGAACGGCGTGTCGTGCTTACATAACTTCACCGAGGAGTTATCGAACAGACAGGAGGTACAATGACCAAAACGAATGTTCAACCGATTCCTAGCAATTCCCAGCGCCACGACACGCCGAACAACAAAACAAATAGAGAGCAGACCGTTCTTCTTTCACACACCCATTAAATAATTTTCATGAATCTGCTTGACGAATATTACGGTTAGTGATATATTTATTACAGTAACCGTAACAAGGAGGCAAACCATGCGCGATAATGCAAAAGGTGGTGCGCTTACAGAAGTCACCTTTTATATTTTGCTTTCTCTTTATACGCCAAAACACGGATACGCTGTTATGCAGTTTATTGAAGAAAAAACATACGGACGGCTTTCCCTAGGCGCAGGCACTTTATATGGAGCATTAAACTCTTTGCAGGACAAGAAGTGGATTGAACCTTATGGCGATAGTGAGGGAAGAAAAAAAGAATACCACATTACAGCACAGGGAAAAGAAATTGCAGAAAAAGAGCTTGCAAGACTAAACGAACTTGTAAGCATTGCAAGTGAAATTATTGGAGGTGCAGTATGAGTAAAAAATGTTATCGCTTCTTTGGTGGATTGCTAAATGCACAGGCAAAATGGTTAAACAAAATGTCCGAAAAAGGCTATCGACTTGTCCGGACAGGGAGGGTGCTCTATGAATTTGAAGAATGCAGTCCTGATGAAGTGACCTATTGTGTAGAGTTTATCGGAGAAAAATCAAAAGAGAATGCAACGGACTACGCTGATTTTTTGGAGGATATGGGCTACAAGGTATTTTTCAAAAATATCAATCTAAACTATTCTGTCGGAAAAGTTCGATTGCGTCCATGGGCGGAAATGGGCGGTTGTATTGCAACAAACGCAACAACTTTTAACAGGGAACTATTGATTGTAGAAAAATCAAACGACGGAAAGCCTTTTGAACTTCATACTTCTTATGCCGATAAAGAAAAATACTACCGCAATTTGCGTAACCCATGGCTATTCCTGCTGCTCCTATTTGCACTGTTTGCCATTATCAAGCATTCTATTGTCTTGGGTATTTTTTCATTGGTTTCTGCAATTCCCAGCATTCTATACCAGCTCCAAATTATAAATGTCCGACAAAAAGCCAAAACGTGGGAATAAATAACAAAAAGATTGCTCCGCAGCCTTTGAAGAACAGCACCGTGCAGAGCTGACAGCGTACCGGAAGGCAGTATACAGTAACTACGCAGGAAACGGCTCAGGAGGAATTGTGTCAAATTGACACAATTCCTCCCACCTCTGCGGAAGCAAGCATCCGCAAGCAGATTGCAGAGCGGAACAACGTTAGCGAATCCTATGTTGTCCGCTCGGAAAAGTTCATGCGGGGCGTGGAGATCATGGAGCAGATGATGCCCGGTACGAAAGAGAAGATCCTGTCCGGGCAGTTCAAAGTCCGTGATACCGATATGCACCGTCTTGCCAAGGCAGATTTTCCGAATCGCAAGCAGATTGTGCACGAGATTCTGCACCCGGAGGACCGCTCTGCTCCGCAGAAACGAATCTACGGAATCAACTATTCTGCGCTGGAAGCTGCCGTCCGGCGAATCCAGCAGGATGTTGATTTCCTGATGAAGTATCTCCCCAAGGTGCCTGATGATGCCTATGTGAAAGTGGAGACCACGAAGATTCTCAAACAGCATAAGGCATATATGGCACAGTTTGAAGAACTGCTGAACGATGAAAAAATCGCATAACGACAGGCACTTGTAAGCCATCAACGAGCCACCAGCCGCAAGTGCAGGGCGGAAAGCATCCGCGCCCTTGCGCCTGATAAAAATTGGAACTTTGATTTTCTCGCTCAGCTTTGCCATGGTGGGACGATCAAAGGAGCGTGCGTTTGAACAAAAAGAAAAAGTCCACAAACACTTCCCCTTATCCCGATGAAGCCATCGAACGTCTGGCACGGGCATTCTACCCGGCCATCCTTGCCTGCTGGAACAGTGAGGAAGGCCAACGGTCACTTGTCGGGGGCAAGGCCCCTCCATCTTGCTTGCGCAAGACCGTTCGGTCGCTTAAAAGCCCCACTGGGGCTTTCATTGCTCCGCTGCGCTGCGCAAACGCGAGCTTGCCGCGTGGCAGGCGGAACAGGCTCACATCTCCGGCAAAGAAAAACAGAGCGTTCCCGACGGGGAACGCCCTGCTGTACATATCGCTGTTGTCTGTGGCTTTTGGCAGGGTGCGTCCGGGTGCTGGGTATTCGTAAAACAGTTTTCGAGAAATGACACGGCAACTGCCTGTCAGGATTGGTTACGAGTACCCGGCTAGGCCGAGGAAGCATCAAGTCCCATGTCCGCACCGT